>NZ_JBIAXM010000004.1:0-104982 GCF_042896695.1 Streptomyces sp. NPDC001270
GCCTAACCCGGGAGGGGGTGTGGTGCCCCCCCGGCGGGGGCCCCGGCCCCGCCCCCCCCCCCCCCCCCCCCCCCCACCCCCCCCCCCCCCCCCCCCCCCCCCCCCCCCCCGCGCGCGCCCCCCCCCCCCCCCCCCCCCCCCCCCCCCCCCCCCCCCCCCCGCGATTCGTGCTCTCGTCTGTCGCGGGCGGCATAGTGGCAGCGTTGCGCGCCGGCCTCTGGTGGGTGCGGCGCGCAACGCGACTGGACGGTCACGATCGCCGGTGGCGGGCGCCTTCGTGATCCCGCTGGTTGATCTTGCTGGGCCTTGCCTCGGCAGCCTTCGCCGACTCACGAATCGAGCGGAATCCGCGCGTTCGTGAAAACGTCTCTGGCGATCTTGCACAGGAGATTCACCGATCCGGCTCGGGCGCGTACGGCGGCAGCCGGACGATCCCCGGCCGGCGCTCCTGTCTCATGGCCCACTCGCGTACTTCTGTGCTGGTATGCCCGGCGTAGTTGTCCCAGGCGAGCGTGCCGGGGCCGCCGAGGCGGGCGTGAAGATCAACTATCAGCTGCTTGTGCCCCCATGCTCCAACCCGGCCCGTCGCGGCGGTGCATGGAGACCAAATTGTTAACGACAGGGCACTGGTGTGTGAAATCTCTGTAACGTATGTTCGCTCCGGGAGCGTCCAGAGCCTTTCTGTGGACTCTCGTCCCAGACGACGAAGTCTGAGCACCGTCCCGTCGACGTCGGGGATGTAGGGGATCACCGCAAGGCTTCGTGGACCCCGGGCGGTTGCCCTGGGTGTGCGAACTACCCGCAGTGCGGCAAGTGGAACCCTCATATATCCGAGGTCGGAGCGAAAGGCGCTCACATGGCTGAGTCGGTGGTTGGTCCAGATGCTCACCCCGCAGCGGGGGTGAGCATTCCTTTGAGGAGATCGGAGGAGGGAGGGCCTCCGCCACCAGCCTCCGGCGGCGAGACGCAGCGCCATGCGAGCGGACGCAAAGACCTCTGGTGGGACATGGCGAAAGGTTTCGTCTCGGGGGCCGGCTGGAGTGCGTTGGCCGTTGGTAATGGAATGAGTGACCCCATTAAGCAGGCGGTCGGCCAGGCGGTCGGCTTGGGTTTTCTCGCCGGCCAAAATGCGGTAAAAGTCGCGCAGAATTATTCCACGGACAGTCAGACGGCCGCGATAAACGCAGCCGCTTTCGCCGGTCACATTCTGTGGGGGGCCGGGGTAGGGGCAGGCAATACTGTCGGGAAAGTCATGGGGCCCGCCACGAATGCCGTCGCCAGCCTGACCTCTGCGGGACTCCGATATTACCAGGGAAAAGAGGGCTGGGTCAGAGATCTGGTTGGTGCGTCCGAGGGTGTGGCGTTCATGACCTCAAGTCTCCCGGGAGTAGATCCCACGGGAGTTCGGGTGGCCCGCACAGTGGCTTTTGTGAATTTGGCATCGGGATTGTTCTTGGACGCCAAGCATGACAAGGCGTTCGTGAAGCACAGCAAGGCGTTGGTAGCGGGCGGAATCGGTGCAGCTGGTGCCATCACGTGGGGCCTGGGGGCCGCGTTGGAAAAGGGCACGCCGGCAAGCAACGCGTTGCAATCCGCTGGGGCGGGAATAATCACGGTGGCACAGGCGGTGCGGCTCGGGCTGTTGCTCCGTGAACACCTCACACAGAGATCTTCACCCGCAGTGGATCTGGAACAACCCGATTACCAGCCGGCTCCTGCGTCCGAATCGACCTCTCCTGTTCCCCTCAACCCGATTGTGGCAGCCCAGATAGCCGCACCGGCAACATCTGGCGTGCCTTTGTCGGAGCTGCCCAGGCCGCTTCTGGAGGTGCCCAGTCCGCTTCTGCCGGCGGTGACCAGTCAGACTCCGCCTGCAACGCCCGGCCCACTTCTGCCGGAGCCGTCCAGTCCGTTCCTGTCGGCCGTGACCGGCCAGACTCCGCCAGTAACGCCCGACCCGTTTTCGTCGACGCCCCAGCCGGTCCCGCCAGTAGCAGCCCACCTGTATGCGCCGCCCCTGCCCGCTCCCACGCCGGATTCGGAGGCTGATGGCGACAGGAGCGCCCGCTCCCGGCCCGGTTCCGCTCCGGTCCAGACGCCTGCTTCTCCCAGGGCTGCTTCTCCCCGTGCTCCTGAGAGAGCTGCCCGTCGTGCCAGCAGATGATCTTCGGGCCCTGTCGGACAACTGTGCTCCCACCTGGCCCCCGTGAGCCGGGCAAACATCGAGGCCCCTGACCTTTCCCAGGTCAGGGGCCTCGATCAGCAGGGTGAGTGACGGGACTCGAACCCGCGACATCCTGGACCACAACCAGGTGCTCTACCAGCTGAGCTACACCCACCATGACCAGCGGCTACTGAGTGATTCTCCGACCGGCCGAGAAAAAGTGTACAGGGTCCGAAGGGGTGCTCGCGCACGGCTTTCCCGGTGTCCACCGCCGTGCCTCTGAACGTCCCTGCCGGCGGTCCCGTCCGCCCTCGCCGGCCGCGGCTTCCGGCCGTACCGCCGCGGCCGGCGCGGAGTGCTCAGTGCGCCGCGGGCAGGACGTGCTTGGCCGCGATCGTCCTGGCGGTGTCCGAGTCGGGGCCCGGCTGGGGGACGAAGATGGCCTCGCGGTAGTAGCGCAGCTCGGCGATGGACTCGCGGATGTCGGCGAGGGCCCGGTGGTTGCCGTTCTTCTCCGGGCTGTTGAAGTAGGCGCGCGGGTACCAGCGGCGGGCGAGTTCCTTGACGCTGGAGACGTCCACGATCCGGTAGTGGAGGTAGTCCTCCAGCGTGGGCATGTCGCGCAGCAGGAAGCCGCGGTCGGTGCCGACGGAGTTGCCGCACAGCGGGGCCTTGCCCGGCTCCTTCACGTGCTCCCGTACATAGGCCAGGACCCGCTCCTCCGCGTCGGCCAGCGTGGTCCCGCCGGGCAGCTCGTCGAGCAGCCCGGACGCGGTGTGCATCTCGCGCACCACCTCGGGCATCGTCTTCAGCGCCGCGTCCGGCGGACGGATGACGATGTCCACACCCTCGCCGAGCACGTTCAGCTCGGAGTCGGTGACGAGGGCGGCAACCTCGATGAGCGCGTCGTCGGACAGCGAGAGGCCGGTCATCTCGCAGTCGATCCACACCATGCGATCGTTCATATGTCTAACCTTACGGCCCGTAGCCGTTTACGGAGCCGGCCGTGCGCGGGGTCACGGCGCGGCGTACGGCGCCGCCGCCGGTCCGGAAACGGAACAGGGGCCCGGTGTACCGCACCCGGACCCCTGCCCCCTCATCGCGTCATGCGCCGGTCCGCGGCCCCGGCAGGCTCATCGCGGCCGCGCGCCGCGCCTGCATCGGCACCCCGCTCTCCGGGTGCAGCAGGGCGGGCACCGCTCCGACCGGGCCGGTCAGCCCCGCGGCCCCCGGCCCACCGGGCCCGGCCTGGGACAGCGCGGTCTCGCCGTCCAGCGACCGCTCGCCCTGCGGCCTGCGGGCCCGGTAGGCGGCGCGGTAGGCGGCGGGGGAGGAGCCCAGCTGGCGGCGGAAGTGTCCGCGCAGCGCCACCGGGGAGCGGAAGCCGCAGCGGCCGGCGACCTCGTCCACCGAGTAGTCCGACGTCTCCAGCAGCCGCTGGGCCTGGAGCACGCGCTGGGTGATCAGCCACTGCAACGGCGCGCTCCCGGTGAGCGAGCGGAAGCGGCGGTCGAACGTACGGCGGCTCATGTACGCGCGCGCGGCCAGCGTCTCCACGTCGAACTGCTCGTGGAGGTGCTCCAGCGCCCAGGCGACGACCTCGGCCAGCGGGTCGGCGCCGATCTCCTCCGGTAAAGACCGGTCGAGGTAGCGCTCCTGACCGCCGCTGCGGCGCGGCGGGACCACCAGGCGCCGGGCGAGCGCGCCGGCCGCCTCGTTGCCGTGGTCCGTGCGCACGATGTGCAGGCACAGGTCGATCCCGGCGGCCGTGCCCGCCGACGTCAGGACGTCGCCGTCGTCGACGAACAGCTCTCTGGGATCGACGTGCACCGACGGGTAGCGCTTGGCCAGCGTCGGTGCGTACATCCAGTGGGTGGTGGCCGGGCGGCCGTCCAGCAGGCCCGCGGCCGCCAGGACGAACGCGCCGGTGCACAGCCCCACGATGCGGGCGCCCTCCTCGTGTGCGCGGCGCAGCGCGTCGAGTGCGTCCTCGGGCGGCGGCGCGGTGATCGACCGCCAGGCCGGCACGACGACCGTACCCGCGCGGGAGATCGCTTCCAGGCCGTGTGGCGCGGTGAGTTCCAGGCCCCCTGTGGTCCGCAGCGGGCTTTCCTCACCGGCGGCCACCAACAGGCGGTAGCGCGGTACTCCGGCGTCCTGGCGGTCGATGCCGAACACCGACAGCGGTATGGAACTTTCGAAGATGGGGCCGCCGCTGAACAGCAGCACCGCGACGATCTCCTTGCGGCGGCGCCCGGAAAGTTTCCGGGCCGCGGCTTCCGGCGCGGCAGTGGAGTCGTGGCTCATCCCTGCTAAGCCCCCCTCGGTGGTCGCGGCTCCTCGGTTGTGTCGCTCCTGCACGTTTCCCCTCGGTCCTGCACGAGTCCCCCGCCATACGACAATCAAGATCGAATCTACTGTGTCCCGATGTGCCACGGTGACCAGTTCGACAAGTGGCACATTGTCGACATGACAACTTGGCGTGAAGCATTCGATCACGAAGCGTTGCACTCGTGTGCCGCGTAGGGAAGTGCGCCTCGTCGTAGTGGCCAAACCGCGTAGGGTGCGGATGCCCTCCGGGACCCTTTCCGTGCAG
The DNA here is from genome assembly GCF_042896695.1 of Streptomyces sp. NPDC001270. Lineage (NCBI taxonomy): Bacteria > Bacillati > Actinomycetota > Actinomycetes > Kitasatosporales > Streptomycetaceae > Streptomyces > Streptomyces sp. NPDC001270. The sequence goes on from NZ_JBIAXM010000004.1 coordinate 4,761, forward strand.
GTGGAACGGGGGTTTGGGGGTGCTCGACCCACGGCCGGGAGGGGGTTCAGAAGTTGGCTGAAAACCAGCGGACGCGTGCATAAAAACCGGTCAGCCGACCGGTGTACCGCCCCGGGTGTGACGTCCGCCTCTTTGCTGTGCGCAACGTTCGGAGCGACGCAGCAGGACGCGGCAGGCGGCGGTGACGGCGGCGAGGCCGAAGGCGGTGCCGGCGGTACCGGCGAGCGAGGCGCCGTACCAGAGGAGGACCACGGGGACCAGGAAGCAGCTGAACACGCCCCAGCGGACGACGTCGGTCGCCGCGTCCGGGGCGGACCCGGCCGGAGCGGAGGGGGCTGAGGGGGCGGACGGGGGTGATGAGGGCGCTGGGGACGGTGATGCGGAAGGTGGGGGCGGGGGTGACGGCTCGGGCCGGGCGGACCGGCCGGACCCGGTGTCGTCCGGGGCGGACCCGGCGGGCCGGGTGGCGTGGCGTCCCCCGGAACGGGTGGCGGGTCCGGACATCTGTGCTCCCTGTGGCGTGGCTCACGCTGATCAACGCGTGGTCGGGCGGTCGGTCACTCACGGCCGCGACCGCCGGGTGCCGCTCACGTAAGGGAACCCTGTGCAAACCGCCTGTACAGCGCACCAAGCATTGCGTTCCGCGCGTCCCCTCGTGCATGCTCCCTGGAACCCCGCGGTGCCCGCGCGGGATCTGGGCTTAAGGAGGCGTGCCGCCGTACCCTTGGGGGTATGGGGTTGGGAACATGCTTCCCGGACACAGCTCCGCCGCACCCTGTCGTCCCACCCACGAGGATCACAACGCCGAGACATCCATGGCCGGTCACGAATTCTTCGAACCCGCGGACCGCAAGCGGCCGGTCGCCGACCCCACGGCGGCCGATCCCCTGGCGGCTGAAGAGTCACGTTCTACCTGCGATCCAGCCTTCAAGCACGGAGTCGTCGTCGGTTTTGACGGCTCCACGTCCAGTGAGCGCGCCCTCGCCTACGCGATCGGCATGGCCCACCGCTCCCAGTCGGGTCTGATCATCGTCCACGTCGCCAACCGGCTGCCCACCACGGTGTGGGCGGGCTGCGAGCCACCGGTCTTCGTCGACGTGCCCGACCACCGCACCGAGGTCCTGGGCCTGGAACTCGCCTGTGCGGACTATCTGGCCGAGGTGCCCTGGATCCTCGTCGAGCGCGGCGGCGACATCTGCCACGAACTCGAAGAGGTGGGGCGGGAGTACGAGGCGGACGCGATCGTCGTCGGCTCCACGCACGGCATCGTGGGCCGGATCTTCGGCTCGGTGGCCGGCCGCCTCGCCAAACGGGCTCAGCGGCCCGTGGTGGTCATCCCCTAGCCGTCCTCGACCGACCCTGGCCGTCCCAAGTCGTTCCCAGCCGTCCCGCACACCCTCAACTCCTCTCCCTCACCTGCCGTTTCGCACGTTGCCACCTCGATGTGCGCGGTCGTGCGCAGGGTCCGCGATGCCCGAACCCACCGACACGTAGAGGTATTTGTGCCCTTGTGAAGGGCATATACGGGTCACCGCACTCCTGCACCTGCATGAAGGGAGCCCGCCATGGACAAAGACGTCTCAGCGGGAAGCACCACCACGGTCGTCGGCCGACTCGCCCTCGGCATCACCCTGTTGGCCTTCGGGCTCGGCCACACCGCCGTGATCGACGGTGTGGCGGCCTCCGACGCCGTGTCACTGGCCCGCTACGTGGGTGGTGTCACGCTGTTCGTCGCCGGCCTGTTGGCGTTCCGCGACCGCGACTCCGTCACCGGCACGGCCTACTCGGTACTCGGCGCACTCTGGTTCACCTGGGCCGTCTCGGCGGGCACCCAGGTGTCGCACGACGCCGCCGGACTCTTCCTGCTCCTGTTCGCCCTCGTGACGCTCACGCTGACCCTCGCCGGCCGCGATCCGCTCACGCAGGGCACCTACGGTCTGTTCCTCGTCTCCCTGGTGCTGCTCGCCATCGCGCAGTTCGCGACCAGCGGCTCGCTCGCGAAGGCCGGCGGCTGGTTCGCCGTCGCCGCGGGCGCGGTGGCCTGGTACGCGGCTACGGCGGCCCTCGCCCACTGGCCGACGGTCCTGCCGCGCCGCGCTGCCCCCGGCCGGGGGGTGACGGCCGCCGGCTGACGGGCAGCCTGTGCCGGGGCAGGGTGTCCCCCCGGTGAAAGCGAGCGGACCCCCGTGGCCGGCAGCACCCACGGGGGTCCGTTCCGTTCGCGGCGGCTACTCGACCGTGACCGACTTCGCGAGGTTGCGCGGCTTGTCGATGTCGCGGCCCAGGGCCTTCGCCGTGTGGTAGGCGAGCAACTGGAGCGGGATGCCCATGAGGATCGGGTCCAGCTCGTCCTCGTTCTTCGGTACGACGATCGTCTGGTCCGCCTTGTGCTGCTCCTGGTGGGCCACCGCGAGGATCTTGCCGCTGCGGGCCTTGATCTCCTCCAGGGCGGCGCGGTTCTTCTCCAGCAGGTCGTCGTCCGGCACGATCGCGACCGTCGGCAGGGCGGGCTCGATCAGCGCGAGCGGGCCGTGCTTGAGCTCCGAGGCCGGGTACGCCTCCGCGTGGATGTAGGAGACCTCCTTGAGCTTCAGGGAGGCTTCGCGGGCCACCGGGTAGCCGCGGACGCGGCCGATGAAGAGCATCGAGCGGGCCGCGGCGTACTGCTCGGACAGCTCCTTGATCTGCTCCTCCTGCTTCAGGATCTCGGTGATCTGCTCGGGCAGCCGGCGCAGGCCCTCGATGATCCGCTTGCCGTCGCGGACGGAGAGGTCGCGGGTGCGGCCCAGGTGCAGGGCGAGGAGGGCGAAGGCGACGGTGGTGTTGGTGAAGCACTTGGTGGACACCACGCACACCTCAGGGCCGGCGTGGACGTACATGCCGCCGTCCGCCTCGCGGGCGATCGCCGAGCCCACGACGTTGACGATGCCCAGCACCCGGGCGCCCTTGCGCTTCAGCTCCTGCACGGCCGCCAGCACGTCGTACGTCTCACCGGACTGGGAGACCGCGACGTACAGCGTGTCGGGGTCGACGACGGCGTTGCGGTAGCGGAACTCCGAGGCGGGCTCGGCGTCGGCGGGGATGCGGGCCAGCTCCTCGATCATCTGGGCGCCGATCATGCCCGCGTGGTAGGAGGTGCCGCAGCCGAGGATCTTCACCCGGCGGATCCGCCGGGCCTCGCGGGCGTCCAGGTTGAGCCCGCCGAGGTGCACGGTGGAGAAGCGGTCGTCGATACGGCCGCGCAGCACCCGGTCGACCGCTTCGGCCTGCTCGTGGATCTCCTTGTGCATGTAGGTGTCGTGGCCGCCCATGTCGTACGACTCGGCCTCCCACTCCACCGTGGTCGGCTCGGCGGTGGTGCGGGTGCCCTCCGTGGTGTAGGTACGGAAGTCGTCGGCCTTGAGGGTGGCCATCTCGCCGTCGTCGAGGGTCACTATCTGGCGGGTGTGGGCGACCAGGGCGGCCACGTCGGAGGCGACGAACATCTCCTTCTCGCCGATGCCGAGGACGACCGGGGAGCCGTTGCGGGCCACCACGATGCGGTCGGGGTGGTCGGCGTGCAGCACCGCGATGCCGTAGGTGCCCTCGACCACCCGCAGCGTCTCGCGGACCTTGTCCTCCAGCTTCTCGGCCGGGGAGCGGGCGATCAGATGGGTGAGGACCTCGGTGTCGGTCTCGGAGAGGAACTCCACGCCGTCCGCCGTCAGCTTGCGGCGCAGGTCGGCGGCGTTGTCGATGATGCCGTTGTGCACGACGGCGACCTTGCCGTCGGCCGACAGGTGCGGATGGGCGTTCAGGTCGGAGGGGGCGCCGTGGGTGGCCCAGCGGGTGTGGGCGATGCCGGTGGTGCCCTTGAAGCGCGCGGGGACGCGGGCCTCCAGGTCGCGCACCCGGCCCTTGGCCTTGACCGTCTTCAGGGCCGACGCCTTCGGGGCGGTGATGGCGATGCCCGCGGAGTCGTAGCCGCGGTACTCCAGACGCTGCAAGCCCTCCAGGAGCAGCGGCGCGACATCACGCTTCCCGATGTATCCGACAATTCCGCACATATACAGGTATTCCTCTGTCCGTGGTCGACCGGTCATCGGTCGACCGGTCGTCGGTCGTCAGCCCTGGACTGTTTTCAGCCGTACACGATGCGCCGCAGCTGTCTGAGCGTCAGCTCGGGCGGCGCCACCGCCCGGTACTTCAGGTCCGTCTCGATCCGTTCGAAGATCGCCGCGTTCACCAGGCCCTGGGCCTGGAGTTCGCGGTGGCGGCGGCGGACGTAGTCCTCGGTCGTCTCGTCGAAGAAGGCGAGCACGTCCTGGATCACCCGCAGCGCCTCGCCCGGGCCGAGCGCCGTGGATCGTGTCAGGTGATCGACCAGTTCATCGTGCACCCGTAGATCCTGGGGTACCGGCAGCGGTTTCGCAAGGATCCTGCCCGATATCGGGCAGGCGTGTGGGCTTGAAACTGTTGGAATTTTCATGGGGTGCTGTTTGCAAACTGTCCATTCGGCGTCTTGTGCCCGGTCGTTTGTGAAGACAAGTTTCAGACACCATGGACATCCCACGCATGGGCGTACCCGAGAAGTTGGCCGAGCGCATGAGCATGGCCGAGCAGCATGAATACCTCCGCGCCAGGTTCTCGCGGCGCTCGATGATCAGGGGCGGCGCGGTCACGCTCGGCGCGGTCGCCGGTGGCGCGTTCGTACCGGGGGCCGTCGCCCAGGCGGCCGTCCCGACCCAGCAGACCGCTCCCGCCACCGAGACCGTCGACGGTGCCTACGTCGCCCCCTTCGGCCGGCACCTCGCCTACGGCAACGACCCGCGCACCGAGATCACGGTGTCCTGGCAGGTCCCGGTCGCCGTCAAGAAGCCCTTCATCCGGATCGGCGCCCACCCCTGGGACCTCTCCCGCAAGATCGACGCCGAGGTCCGCACCCTGTACACGCCGGCCGGCGTCGGCGCGAGCGGCGACCACACGCAGTACTACGTCCACGCCAAGCTGACCCACCTGCGGCCGGGCAGCACCTACTACTACGGCGTCGGCCACCAGGGCTTCGACCCGGCCCAGCCGCACCTCGCGGGCACCGTGGGCACCTTCACCACCGCCCCCGCCGGCAAGAAGGCGTTCACCTTCACCGCCTTCGGCGACGAGGGCGTCGGCTACCACGGCCTCGCCAACAACGCCCTGATCCTGGGCCAGAACCCGGCCTTCCACCTGCACGCCGGTGACATCGCCTACGGCGACCCGGCCGGCCAGGGCAAGACCGCCGACACCGGCTTCGACTCCCGCGTCTGGGACCAGTTCCTCGCCCAGACCGAGTCGGTCGCCAAGTCCGTGCCGTGGATGCCCGCCTACGGCAACCACGACATGGAAGCCTGGTACTCGCCCAACGGCTACGGCGGCGAGGACGCCCGCTGGACCCTGCCGGACAACGGCCCCGACAAGGAGCACCTGCCGGGCGTCTACTCCTTCGTCTACGGCAACACCGCGGTCATCTCCCTCGACGCCAACGACGTCTCCTTCGAGATCCCCGCCAACCTCGGCATCTCCGGCGGCACCCAGACCAAGTGGCTGGAGACCCAGCTGAAGAAGTACCGGGCCGCCAAGGACATCGACTTCGTCGTCGTCTTCTTCCACCACTGCGCCTACTGCACCTCCACCGCGCACGCCTCCGAGGGCGGGGTGCGCAACGAGTGGGTGCCGCTGTTCGAGAAGTACACCGTGGACCTGGTCATCAACGGCCACAACCACCAGTACGAGCGCACCGACGTCCTCAAGGCGGGCGCCGTCACCAAGAAGCTCCCGATCGGCGGCACCGCCTACCCCGAGACCGAGGGCGTCGTCTACGTGACGGCGGGCGCGGCCGGCCGCAGCCTGTACGCGTTCAGCGCCCCGCTGTCCTACGAGGGCCACGAGAACGAGGTCGACTCCGTGGCCTCCTTCATCAACACCAAGGACGGCAAGCAGAACGAGACGGTCACCTGGTCGCGCGTGCGCTACCTCGACTACTCGTTCCTGCGGGTGGACGTCACCCCGGCGGCCAAGGGCCGCTACGCCACCCTGACGGTGCGCGGCATTGCCGAGACCGGTGACCAGGTCGACCACTTCACCGTGGCGCGCAAGGCCAAGTGACGGCGGGTGCGTCCGGAAGGCGGGACGCACCCGACCCGAGTGCGGGCGGTCCTCACATGCGTTTGAGGACCGCCCGCTTCGCCATGCCGAACTCCTCGTCCGTGAGCACCCCGTCCCGGTGCAGCTCGCCGAGTTCGCGCAGCCGCCGCAGCAGCGCGTCATGGTCGTCGGCGGGTCCGGGCCCCGGTGCCCCGGACGACCGCGGCCCGGCGTCCGGCTCCCAGGCGTCCTGGGGCGCCGACGGGTGCGGCAGCCGGACCTGCACGGCGGCGGCGACCAGCGCCATCAGCGGGTCCCGCTTGAAACCCCACAGCTCGACGGCGTTGGGGTCGTACTTGGCGGGCGCCTGGCCGGCCGTGCCCCGCACGGTGAAGCGCAGCTGCCCGTTCTCCAGCCCGGCGGCCGGCTGCCACTCCACGCCGGTGATGTCACCGACGGCGAGGGTCCGGGTCCCGGCGGCGGACTTGGCCTCCTCGGTCTTCCAGTTCCACTCCAGGCGGACCTGCTCACCGTCGAAGACCGCCGTGCCGTCCCCGGCGGAGGCCGACAGCGGGACGGGCGGGCCCGGCAGCAGGTAGGCGGTCACCGGGTCGGCCGGCACCCGGTTCAGCAGCAGCGCGGCCCGGACCGCGTCCGTGAAGTACTCGGCGACGCCGTAGCGGTCCGGCTCGACGACGAGCCGGTACGGGTCGTGCGGCTCGGCGAGCCGGCCGCCGGTGGCGTGCAGCAGCGGGTCCGCGCCGTCGCGCAGCCGCAGCCGCAGCCGGCCCGACCTGCGGCCCTGCTCGAACGAGATCCCCGCCAGCGCTTCCAGCGGGACGAGCAGTTCCCCGAGGGTCCCGCGGAGCAGGCCGACGCTCTTGTCCCGCCCCGGGGTGAGCCGGAGGGTGTCGCCGTCGAACACCCAGGAGCCGTCCTTCTGGAGGATTTCCGCCATACGGCGATTGTTCCACCAGGCGCCGTGCCCCGCGGGCGCGTCACAGGTCCGCGAGGGGGTTCCGCAGGCTGCCGACGAGCTGGAGCGCGCCCGAGGGGTCCGCCAGGTCCAGCATCTGCCGGTTGTCGCGCAACTGGAGCCGGTTGAGGCAGGACAGGGCGAACTCGGGCGCGAACAGGTCGTACTGCCGGAACCTGTCGGCGAGCGAGGGCACCGAGTCCTGGTACTCCCGGGCCACCTCGGCGACCGTCCGCCAGAAGTCCTCCTCCGTAAGGACGCCCTCGGCGGCGAGGCCGGCCGCGACGAAGCGGAAGAAGCAGTCGAAGACGTCCGTGAAGATCGACAGGAGTTTCGTGTCCTCGGGGACGTCGACGCGGATGCGCGCGACCTCCGGGGGGAGCACCGCGTCCGGGTCCATGACCACGATCTCCTCGGCGATGTCCTTGAAGACGGCGCGCTGGACGATGCCGTCCTTCAGCACCAGGATCACGTTCTCGCCGTGCGGCATGTAGGCCAGGTCGTAGGCGTAGAAGCTGTGCAGCAGCGGCACGAGGTAGGCCCGCAGATAGCGGCGCAGCCACTGGGTGGGCACCAGCCCCGACCGCTCGATCAGCGCCCCGGCGAAGGACGCGCCCTCGTGGTCGACATGGGCGAGGGAGGCCATCGTGGCGAGCGTCTCGCCCTCCTGAAGGGCGGGGACCGGGCTCTCCCGCCACAGGGCGGCGAGCATCTTGCGGTACGGCGAGTGGCGGTCCGTGGCCTGTTCGTACTCCAGGTGCCGGTAGCCGACCGCCGCCCGCTCGCGGATGACGGTGAGGCCGGTGGCCTTGAGCACCGGGTCGTCGTCGATCAGCCGGACCAGCCAGTCGTTGATGGCCGGGGTGGCCGCCATGTAGGCGGCGGACAGGCCGCGCATGAAGCCCATGTTGAGGACGGACAGCGCCGTCTTCACATAGTGCTTGTGCGGGTGGCTGGTGTTGAAGAAGGTCCGGATGGACTGCTGGGCGAGGTAGGCGTCGTCGCCCTCGCCCAGGCAGACCAGGTGCTCGCGGGCGACCTCGGCGGCGAAGGTGACGGTGAGCTTGTTCCACCACTGCCACGGGTGGACGGGGATGAAGACGTAGTCGGCGGGGTCCAGGCCCCGGTCGGTCAGCCGCCGCTCGAACCGCTCGACGGTCCGCTCGCCCAGCTCCTGCCGCAGGAAGGACGCGTACTCGATGCCGGCGCCGGCCGTGAAGACCGCCCGGGAGCGGTGCGCGGCGACCCAGACGAGGCGGACCGGGCTCGCGGTCTCGGGGGCGTACGACAGGTACTCGTGGAGGCCGAAGCCGAGCCGCCCGTTGTTGGCGACGAAGCAGGGGTGGCCCTCGGTCATGCCGGTCTCGATCTCCTGGAAACCGGCTCGGGCCAGTTGCGCGGAGGTCAGCGGGGGCTTGGCGAGTTTGTAGCAGGTGCCGGCGAGGGTGGCGGAGATCTCCTCCAGGTACACCGGCAGGACCTCGTCGCTCAGGCCGAGCGCGTGCCGCAGTTCGATGCAGAAGTCCAGTGCGGCGAGCGGGAGTTCGGCCTCGTCGCGGTGCCGGGTGATCGAGTGGGCGTCGATCTCCCAGTGGTCGAGGGCGCGGCGGGTCGCGGTGAAGCGGTAGCGGGTCAGTCCGTCGTCGCTGCGCACGACGTATCCGTCGGCTCCGGCACCGTCCCGTTCGGGGGTGATCAGGCGTTCGTGCGCGAACTCGGCGAGTGCCTTGCGGACCAGCAGCCGGTTGGCCTGCTCCCAGCGCTGGGGGGAGAGGTGGGCCACGGCGTCGGCGAGGGTCATGCCGCCACCGCCCGCTCGAACCGCGCACGGGTGCAGAAGCTCAGCAGCGCCGCCTTCTCCGGCTTGCGGATCTCCCGTTCGGGCCGGAACCCGACTGCCTCGTTCAACGCGTGCACCGCCTTGTTGCGTATGTCCGGTTCGACCACGATCCGGTGGGTCGCCGGGTCGTCGAAGAGGTGCGCGAGAACGGCGGTGATGACGGCCCGGGTGAAGCCGTGCACCGGGGTGTCCGTGGCCGGGACCAGGAAGTGCATGCCGACGTCACCCGCCTCCGGCTCGTACAGGCCGACCAGTTCCCGGTGGGCCGGGTCGTAGCGCTCCATCAGGAAGGCGGGCTCGCCGTCCAGCAGGCCCAGCAGGGCGTGGTGGTGCTCGTCGGCCGCGATCTCCATGTAGGCGCGCTCGACGTCCTCCAGTCTGGCGTCCTGCATCATCCAGAACGCGGCCTTGGGGTGGGTGACCCAGGAGTGCAGCAACTCGGCGTCCGTGAGCGGGTCGAGGGGACGGAAGGTGAAGTTCATACCGAAAACTCCTGGAACGCGATCGTCTTCTCGACCGGGTAGTACTCGGTGCCGAGCAGCTCCCGGATGATGTAGCTGTTGCGGTACGCGCCCATGCCCAGGTCGGGGCTGGTGATGCTGTGTGCGTGCACGCCCGCGTTCTGCAGGAAGACGCCCCGGCCGGTCACGTCGATGGTGTAGTTGCGGGCCACGTCGAAGTTGCCCTGCGTGTCGTAGCGCAGCCGGTCGCGGACGGGCTTCAGGAAGGCGGGCTCGGTGTACCGGTAGCCGGTGGCGAGGACGAGGCCCTCCGAGCGCAGCTCGAAGTCCTTGCCCTGCTCCTGCTGGCGGAAGGTCAGGGTGTAGTGGCCGTCCTGGTAACTCGCCTGCTCCAGTGAGGAGTTGGTGATCAGGCGGGTGGGGACGGGCCCGCCGAGGTTCTTCTGGTAGAGCAGGTCGAAGATGTCGTCGACCAGATCCCCGTCGATGCCCTTGAACAGGCCCTTCTGCTGGGCGGTGAGGCGGTAGCGGGTGGCCTCCGGCAGCGCGTGGTAGTAGTCGACGTACTCCGGGGAGGTCATCTCCAGGGTGAGTTTCGTGTACTCCAGCGGGAAGAAGCGCGGGGAGCGGGTGACCCAGTTCAGCCGGTAGCCGTGCACGTCGATCCCGCCGAGCAGGTCGTGGTAGATCTCGGCGGCCGACTGGCCGCTGCCGACCAGCGTGATCGACTCCTTGGCCAGCAGCCGCTCCTTGTGCTCCAGGTAGCGGGAGTTGTGCAGGAGGTCGCCGCCGAGGCCCCGGCACGCCTCGGGGAGGTAGGGCGGGGTGCCGGTGCCGAGGACCAGGTGGCGGGCGCGGAACGTCTCGCCGGCCCGGGTGTGCGCCGTGTACAGCCCGTCGTCGTACGTCACCTCGGTGACCGTCGTGCCGAACCGGACGCCGCTCAGCTTCGAGGCCGCCCAGCGGCAGTAGTCGTCGTACTCGACCCGCAGCGGGTAGAAGTTCTCGCGGATGTAGAAGGAGTAGAGGCGGCCCTTCTCCTTCAGGTAGTTGAGGAAGGAGAACTCCGAGGTCGGGTCGGCCAGGGTGACCAGGTCCGACATGAACGGGGTCTGGAGGTGGGCGCCGTCGAGGAACATCCCGGCGTGCCAGGAGAAGTCCGGCTTGGCCTCCAGGAAGACGCCGTCGAGTTCGGCGATCGGCTCGGTCAGGCAGGCGAGGCCGAGGTTGAAGGGGCCCAGGCCGATCCCCACGAAATCGTAGGTCTTGCTTCGGGTGTCAGGACGCGCGGTCAAGGGATGCTCCCAGGTACTGCTCGGCGTGGCCGGCGATCAGGTCAAGGACGGCGGCGATGTCGGCGGTCGTGGTCTCGGGATTGAGCAGGGTGAACTTCAGGTAGTGGCGGCCGTCGACCCGGGTGGCGGCGACCACCGCGTCACCGGAGGCGAACAGCGCCTTGCGGGCGTGCAGGTTGGCGCGGTCGATCTCGGCCGGGTCGGTGACGCCCGCCGGGACGCAGCGGAAGACCAGGGTGGAGAGCGCGGGCTCGACGACCACGTCGAAGCGCGGGTCGGCGGCCAGCAGCCGCCAGCCGTCCCGGGCCAGGTCGCAGACCTCGTCGAAGAGTTCGCCTATGCCGTCGGCGCCCATGGTGCGCAGGGTCAGCCACAGCTTGAGGGCGTCGAAGCGGCGGGTGGTCTGGAGGGACTTGTCGACCTGGTTGGGGACGCGCTCCGGTGCGGTGCGGCGGGGGTTGAGGTAGTCCGCGTGGTAGGTGGCGTGCCGCAGGGTGGCGCCGTCCCGGACCAGCACGGCGGACGAACTCACCGGCTGGAAGAAGGACTTGTGGTAGTCGACGGTGACCGAGTCGGCGCGCTCGATGCCCGCGAGGCGGTCCCGGTACTTGACGGAGGCGAGCAGTCCGCAGCCGTAGGCGGCGTCCACGTGCAGCCACACCCCGTACCGGGCGCACAGTGCGGCGATCTCGGGCAGCGGGTCGATGGATCCGAAGTCGGTGGTCCCGGCGGTGGCGACGACGGCCATCGCGACGAGGCCGTCCCGCGTGCAGCGCTCCAGTTCGCGGGCGAGGGCGACGGTCCGCATCCGCCTGTCCCGGTCGACGGGGACCGGGATGACGGCGTCCTGACCGAGGCCCAGCAGTTTCGCCGCCTTCTGCACGCTGAAGTGGCTCGCCTCGGAGGCGAGGATGCGCAGTCTGCCGAGCGAGCCGGTCTTGGCCTCCTCGCGGGCGAGCAGCAGCGCCTGGAGGTTGGACTGGGTGCCGCCGGAGGTGAAGACTCCGTCGGCGGCCGGGCCGAGGCCGATGCGGGCGGCCGTCCAGTCGATGAGCCGGCGTTCGATGAGGGTGCCGCCGGCCGACTGGTCCCAGGTGTCCAGGGAGGAGTTCACGGCGGACAGGACGGCCTCGCCGACGACGGCCGGGATGACCACCGGGCAGTTGAGGTGGGCGAGGTAGCGGGGGTGGTGGAAGTAGACCGCGTCGCGGAGGTAGATCTCCTCCAGCTCGTCGAGCACCGCGGCCGTGTCGTGCAGGGGGCGGTCGAGGTCGATCCGCTCGACGCGCGGGGCGAGGGTGTCGACCGTGACGCCGGTGAACGGTCGCTCCGTGGTGGCGAGTTTGGCCGCCACCCGCTCTACTCCTTCGGTCACGGAGCGGCGGTAGTGCTCCGCGGTGAGGTCATTGAGCAGGTGCGAGCGCATGCGGGGTCCTCCGAGGGGACGGTCCGGGCGGGACGGGGAGAGGGGCGGTTTCCCACTTAGGTAAGGCTAACCTAAGTTGTAATTCCGGAAACCCGCCCCTCCCGTGACTGCCGTCACTTCAGCGGGAGTTACTCCGCCTCGCGGAACTGCTCCTCGCTCAGCCCCCGGCGCCAGTAGCCGACGAAGGTGACGCGCCGGCGGTCGATCCCGCGCTCGCCGACGAAGTGCCGGCGCAACTCCTTCACCTGGCCCGACTCGCCCGCGATCCAGACGTAGGGGTGCTCCGCCGACGGCAGCCGGGCGGCCCGCAGCGCATCGACGGCGGCGGGCGAGCCCTCGTCGCGGACGAGCCAGGTGATCTCCGCGTCCGCCTCGGTCGGCACGTCCTGCACGTCACCGGCGTGCGGCACCTCGAACCAGGCGCGGACGCGCAGACCGGCCGGCAGGGACTCCAGCACGGACGTGGCGGCCGGTACGGCGGTCTCGTCGCCCCACAGCACGACCAGATCCGTGTCCTCGGGCGGGCGGAAGCGGATCGCCCGGTTGTCGGCGACCACCGGGCCGAGCACCAGCACCCGGTCTCCGGGCCGCGCGGCGGCGGCCCAGCGGGAGGCGGGGCCCGCGGGGGACGACGGCCGTTCACCCGCCTGAGCGCCGCCGGGAGCGGCGGAGCCGTCGGACGTGACGCCGTGCAGGGCGAAGTCGATGTCGATCTCGGTGGTACGGCCCAGCGCGTCGCGGCGCAGCGCGCGCAGCGTGTAGGAGCGCATCACCGCCCGGACGTCGTCCGGCAGCGCGCGCCAGGCCGGCCACCAGTCGTCGCCGAGGTCCAGCGGGACGACCGGGTCGCGCCGGCCCGGCCGCGGCAGGAACAGCGACAGGGACTGGTCCCGTCCGTCGGACCTGAAGTCCGCCAGGCCGGGTCCGGCGAAGCCGACCCGGACGAGCGACGGCCCGAGCCGCCTCGTCCGTACGACCTGGAGGGGGAAGAAGCGGTACGGGGCGGCTACGGCCGTTGTCATCAGGGCTCCTGGGGCGTCGCGCGGGAGGGCGGCCGGCCTGCGGGGCGCCCGGAACCGTGCGGTCCGCCGCGCGCTTCCGAGGACGCTTCCGCGGACTCCGTGGCCCTCCCGACGGCGGGCATCAGCTGACCTTCTTCGCCTTCTCGATGGCCTCCGCGAGGTCGTCGAGCAGCGGGACGCACTTGTCGTAGGACAGGATCGGCTCAGGGTTGCGGGCGATGACCTGGCCCGCCTTGACCGCCGGGAGCTGCTTCCAGGTGGCCTCGGTGATGTCGGCGGGCTGGATGGCGGAGGAGCGGTTGTCCATCATGATGACGTCCGCGGCGTACTTGTCGACGTTCTCCCAGCTGAGCGACTCGAACCAGCCGCCGGGCTTCGCCTTCTCCGGGGGCTCGACGAAGTTCACGCCGAGGGCCTTGAAGTACTCCAGGTCGATCGAGAGGTTGGTGCCGGAGACGTAGAACAGGTCCTGGCTCGCGGAGGCGGCCATCACCTTGATGCCGGGCTTGGCCTTGGCGGCGGCGCGCAGCCGGGCGGCCGCGTCCTCGAAACGCTTCTTGGCCTCGGTGACCTTGCTCGACGAGGTGTCCGCGCCCAGCGACCCGGCCAGCGCGAGCATGCGCTGCAACGGCTCGGTGAGCTGGCGGTCGTAGACGGAGATGCCCACGGTGGGGGCGCCGACGGCCTCGATCTTGTCCTTCGACTCCTCCGGGACGTACCAGAGCGTGCCCTTGTCGTCGAACAGGGTGGAGATGAGCACGTCGGGGCCGAGCGAGGCGTACTTCTCGATGTTGAACTGGCCCCACGCGTTGCCGAGGACGGTCACCTTCCCGACGTCCAGGTCGCCGGCCTGGACGTCGGCCTTGCCGTCCTTGGCCGTGGTCGGGCCGAAGACGCCCTTGCACTGGACGCCGTAGTCGTAGAGCGCGGCGGCGACCCCGACGAACGCGACGATGTTCGACGGGACCTTGTCGGCCCTGACGGTCTCTCCGCGGTCGTCCTTGAAGGTCCAGGGACCGGCCGCGGCCGCCGCCCCGCCGCCCGACCCGCCGCTCTTTTTGTCGCCGTCGCCGCAGGCCGCGAGCGCGGCACCGAGTCCGAGGGCGCCGCCGGTGGCGAGCAGTCCACGGCGGGAGAGGCGGGCGGGTCTGGCGTTGGACATGGGTGTGCTCTGCTTTCGGGCTGGGGGTCACGGGACCGAGGTCGAGATTAGGTTAGCCTAACCTCAGACTCTGCCCAAGGGGGCAGGCATGGGAACGGCCCCCTCCGTGGTGCCCGCGAAAGGGGCCGCTTGTCCTGCACAGCCCTGACCCGATTCGGCTGCCATGGGTTCGCACGTCAGGCGGTGCGGGCGCCTCGCCGGGGCGCTGGTCGGGGTGCCGACCGGGGGCAGTCCCTCACTCGCCTGTTCCGCCGGTAAGCCGCTCGTACAGCTCGGCTTGACCGGCCACCTGCGCGTGCAACTCGGACCACGTTGCCGCAGCGACCGTGCGGCACAGCGGCAGAGCGGTCCTGCCGTACTCCGCCTTGAGGGCATCCACGGGATACGGAGAAGTCGCATACCAATGCGCCGCGTCGGTGCCGTCCGGCTGTGAGGAGAACGAAGTCCATCCCTCCGGCAAGAGCGGGCGCCCGTTCTTGAGCTGCCGCGTCCGGGTCACCGCGCCGCCTCCTTCGGGACACAGCCCGAGTGCCAGTAAGCCGCGATGGGAGAGGTGTCCCGGCGGGCGAGCATTCCCCGGCGGCAGACCTCAAGGCTCCTGATCGGCTTCAGGCACGAGGGGCATGTCTCGCCCTTGGGTGCGTACGTCATGTACTCCCACTGCCCGGCGTCGGTGTCCGCTCTGGTCATCGGCTGAACCCCGATCGCCTGCGGCGACGGAGGATTCTGGTTGTATGGGTCACGTCATCAACCCCTTACTGGTTGGTGGCCATGCCCCCGGGCCGGTCGCACGGTCGCGGGGGACTGCTGACGGTCAGTCGATGAGTGACCGTATGGCCCCTGGGAAGGGGGTAGGGGCACACTTTGTGCCCCCTGCATCAGGACGCCAACACGCCGATCTTCACCGCCAGTTCACTCGCCCGCCGACGCTGAGCTGGATTCTTCGAACCGGTCTCCTCCAAAACGATGCGCCGGGCATAGCCGTTGTAACGGATGGTTTCCGGCGCGGCTTCATACGCCTTATCGAGGGTGGCAAGGGCAGCTTCGGTTTGTCCGTCGAGCTGATATCCGCGTGCCTCTTCGATGCGATGCCGGGCACGCCGGGGACGGGAGGGGATTGCGGTGGTGTCCGCAGCAGCGGCCTGCCGAACGCTTTCGGCCCCCGCATGTAGTTCGACTGCGATCGTGACTGCGTGCGCGCCTATGACAGCTTTCGAGAACGAGGTCATGGGGTGGTAATAATCGGCAGGCAAGCGATCGGCCATGGCCCGTGCGGTGTCCCAGTATCGCCAGGCAGTCCCCGCGTCGCCCCGACGAGCGGCCGTGTAACCAGCTTCGAACTGGAGAGCTCCGGCAATAGCGAGTACGTCATCATCCGCGTCGGCCAAGAGGGGTTCCAGGTACCGGAGCGTTTCGAGATTTACCGCGTCAGCCGCTTCGAAATGACCTGGCCCGCTGTCTCGGTGAGCTTGTGCAGCCAGCCATGCCGCAACACCGAGAGCATGCGGGTCTTCAGATTCCTGCGCGGAGATCATCCCCCGCTCTACGACACGCCACAACAGCGATGCGTCCGGCTGGTAGGCGATAAAGAACTGGCTCAGGCTGTAGACCTGGGACAGGATCGTCTGCGCCGTTCGCCTCTCGGCGGCTGAATCGGATTGCAGTACTGCGAGTTGTGCATCGCGAATAAGGTCAGGCAAGAGAGCCCCGATGACATCCCGGTGATTCGGTGCGGAATGGCGGGCGCTCCAAGCGCGGGCAAGACGTTGCCGCAGATGTGTCTGAGGTGGCACCTCTCGCTGCGTTGTCAGAGGAAAGCTGTTGATTGCTGCGCGCACCTGGGGAAGACGGGCATGACCGGGACCGGTGAACAACTGGACGGCCATTGACTGATCACCGGTGAGGTCGGAAAGGTCTCGGACCCTCAAAGCTTCTGCGATGCGCAAAACCACCGGAAGCTTTGGCATGTGGAGGCGCCCGCCCTCGACCTGCTTGACCCAACTCGGCGACTTCCCGAGCAGGCCGGCAAGGACACCACGGCTCATGCCGCGACGAGTTCGCAGGATCTGCATGCGCTGGCCAAAGGCAACCGGCTCAGTGAACGGGTCCGAGGTAGCATCTGGCGACACGGCGTTGCCCCTCTCTGTACAGCTCGTCACTGTCAGGGTACGCGGGCACTACTGGATTCTGTCGTGCTCGGCATCGAACGGCATGCGGCCTCGTTGTCGGGGAGTCACGATCAGTCCCAAGTTCCTGGACGGGGGGATGCTCTCGTGAGTGATCAGCAGGACAAGCCGTTCCTCCAGATCGTGGTCTGCGCGGCCGGGGTCGCAGCCGACGTCGGTCGGCTGATCACCGCGGCACAGGAGCGGCACTGGGACGTCGGCGTCGTCGCCACTCCGCAAGGGCTCGGTTTCCTTGACACGGAGGTGGTCGAGGCCCAGATCGGCCGTCCCATCCGTTCGGCCTGGCGGTCGCCGGGTGAACCGCGCCCGACTCGGCCTGCGGATGCGATCGCGGTCGCCCCTGCGAGCTTCAACACGGTCAACAAATGGGCCGCCGGGATCTCCGACAATCTCGCGCTGGGTGTCCTGTGCGAAGCGCCCGCCATGGGGATTCCGGTTGCTGTGCTGCCGTATCTGAACTCCGCCCAGGCCGCCCATCCCGCCTACCGCCAGAGTCTGGAGCGGCTGCGCGAGATGGGCGTCCTGATCGGCTCGTACGAGCCGCACCGGCCGAAGGCCGGCGGCAGGGCCGACCGCTACCGCTGGGAGGAAGTGCTGGAGTTGCTGGCCCCCAAGCTGTCCGCGCGGTCGTGATCAGCGCCGCCCTGGTCGTCGGGTCGGCCGCCGTGGTCGCGCGGTCCGGGGTACCGGAACGGCGTCTTCCGTCGCCCGATCCCTGGCGGTGGAGTCAGCCCGCCAGCCCCAGCTCCCGCGCGATCAGCATCCGCTGCACCTCGCTGGTGCCCTCGCCGATCTCCAGGATCTTGGAGTCGCGCCACATCCGGGCCACCGGGTACTCGTTCATGAAGCCGTAGCCGCCGTGGATCTGGGTGGCGTCCCGGGCGTTGTCCACGGCGATCGTCGACGAGTACAGCTTGGCCAGCGCCGCCTCCTTCTTGAACGGCTCGCCCGCCACCAGCCGGGAAGCCGCGTCCCGCCAGGCGAGCCGGGCGGTGTGGGCCTTCATCTCCATGTCGGCGATCTTGAACTGGACGGCCTGGTTGGCGCCGATCGGCCGCCCGAACGCGTGCCGCTCCTTGGCGTACTTCACCGACTCGTCCACACAGCCCTGGGCGAGGCCGGTGGCCAGCGCCGCGATGGCGATCCGGCCCTCGTCGAGGATCCGCAGGAACTGCGCGTAGCCGCGGCCCTGCTCGCCGAGCAGGTTGGCCGCCGGGACCCGGACGTCCGCGAAGGACAGCTCACGGGTGTCCGAGGCGTTCCAGCCGACCTTCGAGTACGGCGGCGCGACCGTGAAGCCCGGGGTGCCGGACGGCACGACGATCGCGGAGATCAGCGGCTTGCCGTCCGGCTTGCGGCCGGTCACCGCGGTCACCGTCACCAGACCCGTGATGTCCGTACCGGAGTTGGTGATGAAGCACTTCGTGCCGTTGATCACCCATTCCCCGGTGTCCGCGTCCAGCCGGGCCGTCGTCCGGGTCGCGCCCGCGTCCGAGCCGCCGTCCGGCTCGGTGAGCCCGAACGCGCCCAGGATCTCGCCCGAACACAGCCGCGGCAGCCACGCGCGCTTCTGCTCCTCGGTCCCGAACAGGTGGACCGGCATCGCGCCCAGCGAGACCCCGGCCTCCAGCGTGATGGCCACGGACGAGTCCACCCGGGCCAGTTCCTCCAGGGCCAGGCCGAGCGCCAGGTAGTCGCCGCCCATGCCGCCGTACTCCTCGGGGAACGGCAGCCCGAACAGGCCCATGCGGCCCATCTCGCGGACGATCTCGTACGGGAACTCGTGCCGCTCGTAGTAGTCGCCGATCTTCGGTGCCACGACGTCGTGCGCGAACTCCTCCACCGTGCGGCGGAGTTCCTCCAGCTCGGGGGTGAGACGGTGGTCCATGCTGATCACTGCTCCTTGTGGGAGAGGGCTGCTCACTGCTCCTTGTGGGAGAGGGCGCGGACGGTGCGGGACGGGCTCGGCCGCCCCAGGTGTTCGGCCATCCACACGCTGGTGGCGGTGAGCCGGCCGAGGTCGACCCCGGTCTCGATGCCGAGGCCCTGGAGCATCCACACCAGGTCCTCGGTGGCGAGGTTGCCGGTGGCGGACCTGGCGTACGGGCAGCCGCCGAGGCCGCCGGCGGAGGCGTCGACGGTCGTCACGCCGTGTTCCAGCGCCGCATAGGTGTTGGCGAGCGCCTGGCCGTAGGTGTCGTGGAAGTGCACGCCGATGGCGTTCGTCGGCACGCCCTCCTCGTTGAGCGCGGCGAGGAGTTCCAGGACGTGGCCCGGGGTCGCGACGCCGATCGTGTCGCCCAGGCTCAGCTCGTCGCAGCCCATGTCCCGCAGCGCCCGGCACACCCGGACGACCTGGTGGAGGGGGACCGCGCCCTCCCACGGGTCGCCGAAGCACATCGAGACGTAGCCGCGCACGTGCACGCCCTCGTCCTTCGCGTGCCGCACCACCGGGTCGAACACCGCGAGGGAGTCGTCCAGCGTGCGGTTGAGGTTGGCCTTCGCGAAGGACTCGGTGGCGCTGGCGAACACCGCGATCCGGCGGGCGCCGAGCGCCAGCGCGCGGTCCAGGCCGCGCCGGTTGGGCACCAGCACCGGGAGCGCGACCTCGGTCAGGTCGCGGAGCAGCGGGAACAGCTGCTCCGCGTCGGCCAGTTGGGGCACCCACTCGGGGCGCACGAAGCTCGTCGCCTCGACAGTGGTCAGGCCGGCGTCGGCGAGCCGGTGGACGAACTCGGCCTTGACCGCGGTCGGCACGGCCGACTTCTCGTTCTGCAGCCCGTCGCGCGGGCCGACCTCGTGGATCCGCACCCGCTGGGGCAGATCCTGCGCGGGTACCACCATCGGGAGTCCCGGTGCGGTCATTGCTCCGCCTCCTCGTGCGGTGCGACGACGGCCAGCACCTGGTCCATGGCGACCGTGCTGCCGGGCCGTACGTCCAGTTCGGTGACGGTGCCCGGGTGCGGGGCGGAGATGACGTGCTCCATCTTCATCGCCTCCACCACCAGCAGGCTCTGGCCCGCGGTCACCTCGTCGCCGACGGCGACCTTCACCACGGTGACCGTGCCCGGCATGGGCGCGGTGAGCGAGTCGGCGCCGGTGTGCGCGCCCCGGGTCAGCGACGCGGCCACCGGATCGTGGTCGCGCACCTCCCAGGCGTCGCCGTCCCGGCCCAGCCGGCTGCCGTCCGGCAGCGCGGCGAAGGTGTGCACCACACCGTCGAGCCGCACGGTGAACCGGTCCTCGCCCCGCTCCGCCCGCGGCGGCGGGCCCGCCTCCGCCCGCAGCGGCGTCGCGGCCCCCTCCGGCAGCACCTCCGTCCCGCCGTCCGGGGTGCGGCGCACGCGCACGGCGACCGGTTCGTGCCCCGGCACCCGCAGATGGTGCACCGCCCAGGCCCGTTCGCCGCCCAGCCGCCAGCCGTCCGCGGCGGCGAACGGGTCCGCCCAGCCGCCCGGCCCGGTCCCGGGGGCGCCGGAACCACCCGGGGCCGGCGCGGCCTGGCGCAGCAGCGCCGCCGCCGCGTAGACCTCCGCCGGCACCTCGTCCGGCGCCAGGTCGCCCACCACCCGCTCGACCAGCCCCGTGTCCAGCTCGCCCGCCACGACCGCCGGATGGGCCAGCAGCCGGCGCAGGAACCCGGCGTTGACCGGCACGCCCAGCACGACCGTCTCCGCCAGGGCCGCCCGCAGCCTGCGCAGCGCGGTGGCCCGGTCCGGGCCGTACGCGATCACCTTGGACAGCATCGGGTCGTAGCGGCTGCCGACCTCGGTGCCCTCGCTGAGCCCCGAGTCGGTGCGCACACCGGACAGTCCGCCGGCCCGCGGCGCCAGCGGGGACTCCCACGCGCCCCCCGGTTCCCGCAGCCGCAGCACGGTGCCGCCCGACGGCAGGAACCCGCGTGCCGGGTCCTCCGCGCAGATCCGGGCCTCGATCGCGTGCCCGGTCAGCCGGACCTCCTCCTGCGCGAGCGGCAGCCGCTCGCCCGCCGCGACCCGCAGCTGCCACTCCACCAGGTCGAGCCCGGTGACCAGCTCGGTGACCGGGTGCTCCACCTGGAGCCGGGTGTTCATCTCCATGAAGTAGTACGACGCGGGGTCGCCGCCCGGCACGATGAACTCCACCGTGCCCGCGCCCCGGTAGCCGCAGGAGCGGGCCGCCTGCACGGCCGCCGCGCCCATCGCGGCCCGGGTCCCCTCGTCGAGGAGCACGCTCGGCGCCTCCTCGACGACCTTCTGGTGCCGGCGTTGCAGCGAGCACTCGCGCTCGCCGAGATGGATCACGTTGCCGTGCTCGTCGGCCAGGACCTGGATCTCGATGTGCCGGGGCCGCTCGATCCAGCGTTCCACCAGCAGCGTGTCGTCGCCGAAGGAGGCGCGGGCCGCACGCCGGGCGGCGGCGATCTCCTCCGCGAGCGCGTCCGCCTCGCGCACCAGGCGCATGCCCTTGCCGCCGCCGCCCGCCGAGGGCTTCAGCAGCACCGGCAGCCCGATCCGGCGGGCGGCCTCGGCCAGTTCGGCGTCGCCGAGCCCGCTTCCGGTGGAGCCGGGGACGACCGGCACCCCGGCCGCCCGCACCGTCTCCTTGGCGCGGATCTTGTCCCCCATGAGGGCGATGGCGTCCGCGGGCGGCCCGATGAACACCAGTCCCGCCTCCGCGCAGGCGCGCGCGAAGCCCGCGTTCTCCGCGAGGAAGCCGTACCCGGGGTGGACGGCCTGCGCGCCGGTGCGGGCGGCGGCGTCGAGGAGCCGCTGAACCGACAGGTAGCTGTCCGCCGCGGGCGCCGGACCGAGCCGCACCGCCGTGTCGGCCTCCCGCACGTGCCGCGCGTCGGCGTCCGCGTCGGAGAACACCGCCACCGAGCGCACGCCCAGCGCGCGCAGCGTGCGGATGACCCGTACGGCGATCTCGCCGCGGTTGGCCACCAGGACCGTGTCGAACATCGTCTGAGGCATCTTCTTGTTCCCCCTCACATCCGGAAGACGCCGAACCGCGGTTCGCCCAGCGGGGCGTTCGCGCAGGCGGTCAGGGCCAGACCCAGCACCTGCCGGGTCTCCAGCGGGTCGATCACACCGTCGTCCCAGAGCCGGGCGGTGGCGTAGTAGGCGTTGCCCTGCCGCTCGTACTGCTGCCGGATCGGGGCCTTGAAGGCTTCCTCCTCCTCGGCGGGCCAGGACTCGCCCCGGGCCTCCAGCTGGTCCCGCTTGACGGTGGCGAGGACGGAGGCGGCCTGCTCCCCGCCCATGACGGAGATCTTGGCGCCCGGCCACATCCACAGGAAGCGGGGGGAGTAGGCCCGGCCGCACATGGAGTAGTTCCCGGCGCCGTACGAACCGCCCACCACCACGGTCAGCTTGGGCACGCGCGTGCAGGCGACGGCGGTGACCATCTTGGCGCCGTGCTTGGCGATGCCACCCGCCTCGTAGTCCCTGCCGACCATGAAGCCGGAGATGTTCTGGAGGAACACCAGCGGGATCCCGCGCTGGTCGCACAGCTCGATGAAGTGGGCGCCCTTCTGGGCCGACTCGGAGAACAGGATGCCGTTGTTGGCGACGATCCCCACCGGGTGGCCGTGGATCCGGGCGAAGCCGGTGACCAGGGTCTGCCCGAACTCCGCCTTGAACTCGGCGAACCGCGAACCGTCGACCACGCGCGCGATGATCTCGCGGACGTCGTAGGGGGTGCGGGGGTCGACCGGCACCGCGCCGTACAGCCCGTACGGGTCCACCTTCGGCTCCACGGCCGGCCGCACGTCCCAGGGCAGCGGACCGCGCGCGGGGAGCGTGGCGGCGATGGTGCGGACGATCCGCAGGGCGTGCGCGTCGTCCTCGGCGAGGTGGTCGGTGACGCCGGAGATCCTGGAGTGCACCTCTCCGCCGCCCAGCTCCTCCGCCGTGACCACCTCCCCGGTGGCGGCCTTCACCAGCGGGGGACCGCCGAGGAAGATCGTCCCCTGGCCCCGGACGATCACGGCCTCGTCGCTCATCGCCGGGACGTAGGCGCCGCCCGCGGTGCACGACCCGAGGACGGCGGCGATCTGCGGGATTCCCGCCGCCGACATCCGCGCCTGGTTGTAGAAGATCCGGCCGAAGTGCTCGCGGTCGGGGAACACCTCGTCCTGCATCGGCAGGAAGGCGCCGCCGGAGTCGACGAGGTAGACGCAGGGCAGCCGGTTCTCCAGCGCGACCTCCTGCGCCCGCAGGTGCTTCTTCACCGTCATCGGGTAGTACGTGCCGCCCTTGACGGTGGCGTCGTTCGCGACGATCACGCACTCCCGCCCGCTGACCCGGCCGATCCCGGCGATGACACCGGCGGCCGGTGCCTGCCCGTCGTACATCCCGTCGGCGGCGAGGGGGGCCAGTTCCAGGAAGGGCGAGCCGGGGTCGAGAAGCGTGTCGACCCGGTCCCGCGGCAGCAGCTTGCCGCGCGCGGTGTGCCGGGCGCGGGCCCGCTCGCCGCCGCCGAGCCGGGCCGCGGCCAGCTTGCCGCGCAACTCCTCGACGAGCGCGCGGTGCGCCTCCTCGTTGGCCTGCCAGGCCGCCGACGCGGGGTCCTCCGCGCTCGTCAGCTCCGGTGCCTGATCCATCCTGCGATCCCCTCATCCTGTTAATGAGCGTTAACGCACTCCCTTCAGGTTAACGACCGCTAACCGCCCTGTCTACAATTGCCGGCATGGTCACCAGAACCGGCGCCGCCACCCGCCGCGAGCAGATCCTCAAGGAGGCCGCCCGGCTGTTCGCCGAGCGCGGCTTCCACGGCGTCGGGGTGGACGAGATAGGTGCCGCGGTCGGCATCAGCGGACCGGGGCTGTACCGGCACTTCAGCGGCAAGGACGCGATGCTCGCGGAGCTGCTGGTCGGGATCAGCGGGCAGCTGCTGACCGGCGGGCGGCGGCGGGTGTCCGAGGCGTCCGGGAACGCGGACGCGCTGCTGGACTCCCTGATCGAGGGCCACATCGACTTCGCCCTGGACGACCGCCCCCTGATCACCCTCCACGACCGCGAACTCGACCGTCTGCGCGAGTCCGACCGCAAGCTCGTCCGCCAGTTCCAGCGGCAGTACGTCGAGCTGTGGGTGGAGGTCGTGCGCGAGGTCTACCCGGGGCTGTCCGAGCCGTCGGCCCGCTCGGCCGTCCACTCGGTCTTCGGCCTCCTGAACTCCACACCGCATCTCGGCCGCGCGGGCACCCTCCCAGGCCGCGGCGCCACGGCGCAGCTGCTGCACCGGATGGCCCGGGGGGCGTTCGCCGCGGCGGGGACGGCGGACTGACGGACTGGGCGGGCGGGGGAAGGGCTCGCTATGCGGGGCCGGCATGCGGCGCGCGACGCCCGGCGGTCCCCGCTGTCGCGCGTGACGAGGGTTACGGGTGTTCGCCTCTGGACGGCCTCCCTACCGGCCGGTACGGTGGTGAGCAAGCGCTTAGCCGTGTGGGGTGCGCGCGGGCCGTACCCGTCGGTCGGAGAACCCCGGCGGCGAGCAGTCACATCCGCGAGTGCGGCGCCGGTTTTGGCGCGGAGAGGGGCCGACGGTGCGCCGTACGGTGTTCAACGAGGATCACGAGGCGTTCCGGGAGACCCTTCGCGCCTTCATCGAGGCCGAGGTCGTGCCGGTGTACGACGAGTGGTTCGCCGCCGGCCAGGCCCCGCGCGAGTTCTACCTCAAGCTCGCCGAACTGGGCCTGTTCGGCATCAACGTCCCGGAGGAGTTCGGCGGCGCGGGCTTCGAGACCCACAAGTTCGAGGCGATCCAGTACGAGGAGACCGCCCGCGCCGGCGTGGCCTTCGGCGGCTCCGGCGTGCACACGCTGCTCGGCCTGCCGTACATCAAGATGCTCGCGGGCGACGAGCAGAAGAAGCGCTACCTGCCGAAGTTCGTCACCGGCGAGGAGATGTGGGCCATCGCGATGACCGAGCCGGGCACCGGCTCCGATCTCGCGGGCATGAAGACCACCGCCAAGCTCTCCGCGGACGGCACGCACTACGTCCTCAACGGCGCCAAGACCTTCATCACCGGCGGCGTCCACGCCGACCGCGTCATCGTCTGCGCCCGCACCGCCGCGCCCACC
Source organism: Streptomyces sp. NPDC001270 (assembly GCF_042896695.1). Lineage (NCBI taxonomy): Bacteria > Bacillati > Actinomycetota > Actinomycetes > Kitasatosporales > Streptomycetaceae > Streptomyces > Streptomyces sp. NPDC001270. The sequence goes on from NZ_JBIAXM010000004.1 coordinate 29,293, forward strand.
GCCGACGACCGCCGCTTCGGCATCTCCCTGTTCGCCGTGGACACCAAGGCCAAGGGCTACTCCGTCGGGCGCAAGCTGGACAAGCTCGGCCTGCGCACCTCCGACACCGCCGAGCTGGCCTTCGTCGACGTCCAGGTCCCCGCCGAGGACCTGCTCGGCGAGGAGAACAAGGGCTTCTCCTACCTGGGCGCCAACCTGCCCTCCGAGCGCTGGGGCATCGCCTTCGGTGCGTACGCGCAGGCCAAGGCCGCCGTCCGGTTCGCCAAGCAGTACGTCCAGGAGCGGACCGTCTTCGGCAAGCCGGTCGCCCACTTCCAGAACACCAAGTTCGAGCTGGCCGCCTGCCAGGCCGAGGTGGACGCCGCCGAGGCGGTCGCCGACCGCGCCCTGGAGGCGCTGGACGCGGGCGAGCTGACCCCGGCCGAGGCCGCGAGCGCCAAGCTGTTCTGCACCGAGGTCGCGCACCGCGTCATCGACCGCTGCCTCCAGCTGCACGGCGGCTACGGCTACATGAACGAGTACCCGATCGCCCGCCTGTACGCGGACAACAGGGTCAACCGCATCTACGGTGGCACCAGCGAGATCATGAAGTCGATCATCGCTAAGGACATGGGTCTCTGAGGGCCGGAGCCAGCGCCGTACGGCGGGTGCGGCGGGTGCGGTGCGCAGGCCGGCAGGGCCGACCCCCGGCCGTGACCCCGGTACCGGCGCCCGCCGACGGCCGCCGCCCGAGGTGCGACGGTGGCGGACGCCGACCCGATACGGACAACGGCGCGATGTGCGGCTCCCCGGCGGGGCCGCACACCGCGGTGTGACCGGACGCCGGTCCGTCAGTCACCCTCGCCCAGGCCCGCCGCGGCCAGCAGATAGGCCGTCATCGGGTCGTAATGGCGCGGGCTGACGACGTGGTCGTCGAGCGGCACCGCCACCTGGAGCGTGCCCTCCGACTCGGCGAGGAACAGGGCCGGATCGTTGCAGTCGGCGTACCCGACGGAGTCGATGCCGTGCTGTGCCGCGTACCCGGCCCAGCCGTGGTCGGCGACGACCAGGTCGGGCAGCGGGCGCTCCGCGTGCTCAAGTCCCGTCAGGATCGCCCGCATCGGCTCACCGGAGTGGGTGTGCCAGAGCGTGGCCCCGTGCTCCAGGACGGCCACGTCCGCGAACTGCATGACGTACCCCTCGTCCGTCCGCAGCCCGTCCGGAATCACCACGATCTCGCAGCCGGCGGCGCGCAGCGCGGCGGCCGTGGCCCGGTGCACGTCGAGCAGGCCGCCCGGGTGGCCCGTCGCGAACAGCACCCGCTGCCCGCCGTCCGCCGCCTTGCGCAGCCGCAGGGCCAGCCGGTCCAGGGCGTCGACCGTCAGCTCGGGGTCGATGGTGTCCTGTCCGTACCGGTACTCGGCGTCGTCGTTGACGCCGACCCGCTCCGCCATCACCGCGAGCACGTCCTGCTCGTCCTGCCAGCGGTCGCCCAGCTCCAGTCCGAGCCAGAAGTTGCGGTCGCCGTTCGACAGCTTGCGGTAGTGGGAGAGGTTGTTCTCGCGGGGAGTGGCGACGTCACCCGCGATACGGGTGCGCACGAGGTGGTCGACTAGCTCGGCACGGCTGGGTGTCCCGGGTATCGGCATGCCCCCCATTGTGGGGCAGCGGGCGGTGCGGTTCCCCCTGCGTACCGCACGCTGGGACGCGGGTCACTCACAGGTGCTCCGGGTGCTTCAGCGCGAACCAGAGTTCCATGCGGACGTCGGGGTCGTCGAGGTCGGTGCCGAGAAGGGAGGCGCACCGGCCGATCCGCTGCCGCACCGTGTTGCGGTGCACGGCCAGCGCGACCGCGGTGCGGTCCCAACTGCCGTGCAGGGACAGCCAGGTGCGCAGGGTCTCGGCGAGCGCGGGCCGGCCGGTGAGCGGCGCCAGCAGCGCGCGGGCGAACCCCTCCGCCGCGTCCGGCGCGACCAGCCCGTCCAGTCCGGGGCGGCCGGCGTGGTCGGCGTGGCGGACCAGCGCGCCGCGGGTGGCGCGGGCCCGGGCCAGGGCGCGGGCCGCCTGGGCGTCGGCGGACGGCCACTCCGACGGGGTGGCGGGGGCGCTGACCCCGAGGGTCCAGCCGGGTTGCGGGGCGGGTTCGCGGCCGACCGGCACGAGCACCCGTACGACGTCACCGGCGAGGTCGACCAGCGTCGAGCCCAGCGCCGCGCCCAGCGCGGCCGCGGCGGCCGCGTCCGGGACCCGGGCCTGCGGACGGGCGTGTGCCCGGGCGGCGTGCACGACCGTCCACCGTCCCGCACCCAGCAGCGGTGCCACGTCGTCCGGTGCGGCGCCGAGCAGCAGCCGGACGAGCGCCGAGGAACGCGCCGCCCCGGCGCCGCCGCGGTGCTCCGCGGTGAGCAGGGACAGCAGGACGGCGGCCACGGAGGCGATGGTGTGGTCCCCGGCCTCCCGCCGCGGGGCGGCGACCGCGAGCACGAAGCCCTGCCCGTTCCCGAGGGCGTAGGCGGCGAGATGGGTGCCGCCCAGGGTGTCGGCGGCGGTGGCGGGACCGGGACGGGCGGGCCCTGGGCGGACCGGGTGTGCTCCGGTGTTCGTGTGCGCTCCGGCTTCCGCGTGGGTTTCGGTGCCCGTGGGTGCTTCGGTGCCCGCGTGTGTTCCGGTGTGCGCGGGTGCTTCGGCGGCCACGTGCGTTCCGGTGCCCGTGGGTGCTTCGGTCTCCGCGTGTGTTCCGGTGTGCGCGGGTGCTTCGGCGGCCACGTGCGTTCCGGTGCCCGTGGGCGCTTCGGTCTCCGTGGGTGCTCCGGTGTCCGCGGGTTCGGTGGCGTCGTCGCGTCCGGCGGCGGTGTCGCGGGTCCGGTCGGCGGGCTCAGGGTCCGCGGCGGCCGGGGCGGCGGGCGCGGGCGAGTGGCCCGGCCCGGGGACCCGGGCGCTCGGCCCCGGACCGGGCCGTGCGGGGTCCGAGGCCGGGCGGGCGGCGGTGGCGAGCGGCCGTACGACCTGGGTCAGCCGGTCCAGGGCCGGGCGCACGCCGTCCTCGGCGGCCCGGCCCGCGGCGGCCACCTCCGTGCCGTCGGGGCCGTACAGGACCGCACGGCCGCCCAGGTGCCGGGCCAGCCTGCGCAGCACCGCGGGGACGGGGTCGGGGCGGGCGGCGGCGGACGCGAGGCTCCGCTGGGCCTCCGTGACCCGGCGGAGTTCGGCCAGCCTGGCCTGGGCCATCAGTTGCCAGACCGCCCGCGCCACGGCCGAGAAGGTCGTCCGCGGCGGGACCTCGACGAGCGGCAGGCCGGCGGTCTCGCAGGCCGCGACCAGGGCCCGCGGGACCGTGTCGTGGACCGGGGCGACACCGAAGCCCAGGGCCGCGCCGCCCGCCGCCACGATCCGGGCGACGTAGTCGGCGAAGTAGCCGGCGAGGCGGTCCGCCGCAGCCGACTGCCCCCGGCCGGCGGCACCGCGGTCCGGGTCCGCCGCCGCGGGGACGTGCACGCCCGCGGTCAGCAGCAGCTCGCCGCCGAGCAGGTACGGGTACGGGTCGGACATCTCCGAGGTGTGCGCCCAGTGGACGACGACCCCGGGACCCGACGGGCCGGCGATCTGCCGCAGGGCCAGGTCCTCCCGGGCCAGCAGCGCCGTCAGCGGTACCGGTGGGGTGGGCGGGACGGGTGGTGCGGCTGGTGCCGGCGTGTCCGGCATGGTGTGCGTTCCTTCCATCCGGCCTCGCGCGAATGGATGAAACGTACACTTCGCAGTTGCTTTCCGGCCACCTAATGTCGGTCCGGACCGGCAGCCGCGGGTACGGGCGGATGTCCCCGCGATCCGCTGCCGGCGTCCCCGTTCCCCGGCAGCCCCACGTCCGGGAGGACCGGACCGTCTCTGCCCGACGCGTCCCTGCACGACACGCCCCCGACCGTGCGCGAAGGAGAGCCCCCACATGGCCGTCGACTACACCGTGATCGTCGTCTATCTCGTCGGCATGCTGGCCATGGGCTGGTGGGGCATGCGCCGCGCCAGGTCGAAGAGCGAGTTCCTGGTGGCCGGCCGCCGCCTCGGGCCCGCGATGTACTCCGGCACCATGGCGGCCATCGTCCTCGGCGGCGCCTCCACCATCGGCGGCGTGGGCCTCGGCTACAAGTACGGCCTGTCCGGCGCCTGGATGGTCTTCACCATCGGGCTCGGCCTGCTCGCGCTGAGCGTGTTCTTCTCCGCCCGCATCGCCCGCCTGAAGGTCTACACCGTCTCCGAGATGCTCGACCTGCGCTACGGCGGCCGGGCCGGCGTCGTCACGGGCGTGGTCATGTGGGCGTACACGCTGATGCTCGCGGTGACGTCGACCATCGCGTACGCCACCATCTTCGACGTCCTCTTCGACCTGAACCGCACCGTCGCGATCGTCATCGGCGGCACGATCGTGGTCGCCTACTCCACCCTCGGCGGCATGTGGTCCATCACGCTCACCGACATGGTGCAGTTCGTGGTGAAGACGGTCGGTGTGCTGCTGCTCCTGCTGCCCGTCGCGGTCGTGAAGGCGGGCGGCTTCGCCGAGATGAAGGCCCAGTTGCCCACCGCCTACTTCGACCCGCTGGGCATCGGCGGCGAGACGATCTTCACCTACGTCCTGATCTACACCTTCGGCATGCTCATCGGGCAGGACATCTGGCAGCGCGTCTTCACCGCCCGCAGCGACCGGACCGCCAGGTGGGGCGGCACGGTGGCGGGCACCTACTGCCTCGTCTACGCCCTCGCGGGAGCCGTCATCGGCACCGCGGCCAAGGTGCTCTACCCCAGGCTGGGCAGCCCGGACGACGCCTTCGCCACCATCGTCAAGGACGAACTCCCGATCGGCGTGCGCGGGCTGGTGCTGGCCGCCGCGCTGGCCGCCGTGATGTCCACCTCCTCCGGCGCGCTGATCGCCTGCGCCACCGTCGCCAACAACGACATCTGGTCCCGGCTGCGGGGCGTGCTGCGCCCCCAGGAGGTACGCCGCCACACGGACCCGCGGGACCCGCGGGACCCGCGGGACCCGCGGGACGCGCGGGACGCCCGGGATACGGACGTACCGGGCGGGGAGACACCGCTCGGGGACGCGCCGGGCGGGGAGGCGTCGGGCGGGGACGCGCGCGACGAGGTCACCGGCAACCGCGCGTTCATCCTGATCATGGGCGTCGGCGTGATCGCCACGGCCATCGCGCTCAACGACGTCGTCGAGGCCCTGACCGTCGCCTACAACCTGCTCGTCGGCGGGCTGCTCGTCCCCGTCCTCGGCGGACTGCTGTGGAAGCGCGGCACCGTACAGGGCGCCCTCGCCTCGGTGCTGGTCGGCGGCCTCGCGGTCATCGGCCTGATGGCCTCCTTCGGCATCCTCGCCAACGAACCCGTCTCCTACGGCCTGCTGTCCTCCCTCGCCGTCTACGTCGTCGTCTCGCTGCTGACGAAGCCGACCGACGCCGCCGTCCTGGCCGCCTGGCGCGAACGCCTCGCCGGACGGACCCCCGAACTCCCCTCCGAACCCGCACCCGCCCACCACTAGAGTCGTCCGGAAGCAGTACATGCGCGAACAAGCGCAAGAAAGAAGGCATTTCACCATGAGCGGCACCGAGACGCCCCGCGGCCCCGTCGACTCCTCCCGCATCCCGCGCTACGCCGGCCCCGCGACCTTCGCCCGGCTGCCCCGCCTGGACGAGGTCCCCGCCGCCGACGTCGCCGTCGTGGGCGTGCCGTTCGACTCCGGTGTCTCGTACCGGCCGGGCGCCCGGTTCGGCGGCAACGCCATCCGTGAGGCGTCCCGGCTGCTGCGCCCCTACAACCCGGCCCAGGACGCCTCGCCCTTCGCGCTCGCCCAGGTCGCGGACGCCGGCGACATCGCCGTGAACCCGTTCCACATCGGCGAGGCGGTGGCGACCGTCGAGGCGGCGGCCGACGAACTGCTCGGCACCGGCGCCCGGCTCGTCACCCTCGGCGGCGACCACACCATCGCGCTGCCGCTGCTGCGCTCGGTCGCCAGGCGGCACGGCCCGGTCGCGCTGCTCCACTTCGACGCCCACCTGGACACCTGGGACACCTACTTCGGCGCCGAGTACACCCACGGCACCCCGTTCCGGCGGGCCGTCGAGGAGGGCATCCTCGACACGTCGGCCCTCTCCCACGTCGGCATCCGCGGCCCGCTCTACGGCAAGCAGGACCTCAGCGACGACCAGAAGATGGGCTTCGGCATCGTCACCTCCGCGGACGTCTACCGGCGCGGCGCCGACGAGGTCGCCGACCAGCTGCGGCAGCGCATCGGCGACCGGCCGCTGTACGTCTCCATCGACATCGACTGCCTCGACCCGGCCCACGCGCCCGGCACCGGCACCCCCGAGGCGGGCGGCCTGACCTCCCGCGAACTGCTGGAGATCCTGCGCGGCCTGGCGTCCTGCAACCTGGTGTCGGCGGACGTCGTCGAGGTGGCGCCCGCCTACGACCACGCCGAGATCACCGCCGTCGCCGCCGCCCACACGGCGTACGAGCTGACCACCCTGATGACCCGCAGGATCGCGGCGGACCGCACCGCGTGACCCCGGCCCTCCCGTACCCCCCGCACCCCTCCGAGGAGACCGAGCCCCAGTGACGCACGACGACGACCTGGTACTCCGCCCGACCCCCGCGCAGACGGCGGCGGCCCTCGCCCCTCCTCCCGGCCGCAACGGCGGAGACCTGGTCGTGGAGACCCTGGCCGGGCTCGGCGCGACCACCGTGTTCGGCCTGCCCGGCCAGCACGCCCTCGGTGTCTTCGACGCGCTGCGCCGCTCCGGCCTGCGCTACATCGGCCTGCGGGTGGAGAACAACGCCGGCTTCGCGGCGGACGCGTACGGCCGGATCACCGGCGAGGCCGCGCCGCTGCTGCTGTCGACGGGGCCGGGCGCGCTGACCTCGCTGGCCGCGCTCCAGGAGGCGGCGGCGGCCTCGGCCCCCGTCCTCGCCGTCAGCAGCCAGATCCCGACGACCGGGCTGGGCGGCGGGCGCCACGGCTATCTGCACGAACTGCCGGACCAGGCGGCCTCGTTCCGCGGTGTGGTGAAGTCGGTCCACACCGTCCGCGCCCAGTCCCAGATCCCGTCCGCCCTCGCCGCCGCCTGGAAGTCGGCGCTGACCGTCCCGCACGGTCCGGTGTGGGTGGAGATCCCCGAGGACGTGCTCCTGGCGGAGACGGCCCTGCCGGTCGTGACGGCGATGGACGCGACCCCGGACGAACTGCCGCCGCGCCCCGAACTGACCGCCCTGGCCGCCGACCTGCTCTCACGCGCCGCCCGGCCGGCGATCATCGCGGGCGGGGGAGTGGTCCGGGCGGACGCGTCCGGCAAACTGCTGCGGCTGGCCGAACGGCTGGCCGCACCGGTCGTGACGACCTACGGCGGCAAGGGCGCGTTCCCGTGGGAGCATCCGCTGTCCCTCCGGTCCTGGCTGGAGGACCGGCACACCACGGAGTTCCTGGCGGACGCGGACGTCCTGCTGGTGGTCGGCTCGGGGCTCGGCGAACTGTCGTCCAACTACCACACGTTCGCGCCGCGCGGCCGGGTGATCCAGATCGAGGCCGACCTCGGCAAGCTGGAGTCCAACCACCCCGCCCTGGGCATCCACGCGGACGCCCGGCTCGCCCTCCAGGCACTGCTGGAGACGGTGGACGAGCGCACGGACGAGACGGCACCGGAACGGGCACGCACCCTGCTCGCCAAGGTCGCCGACCGCATCGCCGCCCAGGAACTCACCCTGGAACAGGAGGTGCTGGCGTCGGTCCGGCGGGCCCTGCCGCCCGGTGCGCCGTCCTTCTGGGACATGACGATCCTGGCCTACTGGGCCTGGTCGGCCTTCGACGCCCAGGCCCCGAACGCCATGCACTCGGCGCAGGGCTCCGGCGGGCTCGGCTACGGCTTCCCGGCGGCGCTCGGCGCGGCCGTCGCCGACCCGACCCGCCCGGTGCTGGCGGTGTCGGGCGACGGCGGCGCGCTGTACTCGATCGCCGAGCTGGCGACGGCCCGCCAGTACGACCTGAACGTCACCTGGCTGATCGTCGACGACGGTGGTTACGGGATTCTGCGCGAGTACATGACGGACGCGTTCGGCCGGGCCACGGCGACGGAGCTGACCCGCCCCGACTACGTGGCGCTGGCCGCGTCCTTCGGGGTCCCGGGGGTGCGGACCACTCCCGGGGACCTGGCGGACGCGCTGGCGGACGCGCTGGCGTCACCGGGCCCGTCGGTGGTCGTGCTGCCCGCGGTACTGCGGATGTTCGCGCCGACGCACCTCGGCTGACGACGTCGACGCGCCTCGGCTGACGCCGACGGGCCGGTGGCCGACGACGCCGGTGGGCCGGTGGCCGGCGTCGTGGGTCAGCAGGCGCCCGGGCCCACGCCGTCGATACGGCCGCCGAAGTCACCTAGGTACTTCGAGCGCCAGTCACCGTTGTACACGTTCCGCTTCTCGACCGGCGACCAGTTGACGAAGCAGGCGCGGGCGCTCGCGACGAAGGAGCCGACGTGGTCGTGCAGGCTGGGCGGCATGTCGCGGTAGCCACTGCGGGACGTCCACTCCCAGTAGGAACCGCCGAAGCCCTCGCTGCTCCAGAAACACACCGATCCGTCGGGACAGGACGGGGCGGCGGCCTGGGCGGAGGCGGCCTGGGCGGGCGTGACCAGGGCCGTCAGCGCGAGGGCGGCGGCGACGGACCACGAACGAAGCTTCATGTAGCTCTCCGTAAAGGCGAGTTGGGGCGCCTCGGCGAAGGGGCCTAGGCGCCTCCATGCTCCGGTCCGGGCACCGGGACACGCCCGGGTGCAAGATCGGCGTCACTGGTGTGAGCGAATTAGTCGTTCAAGCACAACAGGAGGGGAGTCGGGGGCCGTTCGTCGCGGGCGGGGTCAGGTCACGTCCGAGGGGTCCAGCCGGTAGACCGTCGACGTGCCCGACGACTTCGACGCGCCCGACGGGTCGGACGCGGCCGACGACGAGCCGGATGCCGAAGACGAGCCGGACGTGTCAGACGTGCCGGACGACTTCGACGAGCCGTACGCGCTCTCCGGTACCGCCGTGCCGTGCTGCTGCACCCACTGGGTGACCTCGGTGCTCAGGCTGCTGCCCCCGCTCAGGCCGCCGCCCATGCCACCGCCGCCGAGCTGGACGTAGTGCAGTTCGCCCTTCGTCACCAGCTCCTTGAGCCTGTCGAGCGTCATCGCCTTGTCGGTGCCGGTCCAGCCCCACATGGAGATGACCGGCCGGCCGCTGCTCACGATGAGCTGGGACGCGGTCTGTGAACTGGCCACCGCGAGCAGCCAGGTGGCGCCGTCCTGGTGTTTCTCCAGGTACGAGATCAGCCCGGGGTCGGTGCCGCCCCGGCCGCCCATGCCGCCGAAACCGCCCGCACCCCCGCCGGCCGCGCCGTTCGGCGGCTCGCCGCCCGCCTGCGCGCCGCCTCCGCCGGGGAAACCGCCGCCCGGCAGCTCGCCGCCGCCCGTGCCAGCGCCGCCGGCCGCGCCGCCCTCGCCGCGGCCCGGGAAGTCCCCGCCAGGGAAACCCCCGCCCGGGGAGCCGGTGCCCGCCTCGGCGTTCGCTCCGCCCTGCCGGGGCAGCTCCGCGTTCCCCGGATCCCCGCTGCCGCCGCCTCCGTTGCCGCCGGGTCCGCCCCGGCCGCCGCCACCGGGTCCGCCGCCCTGTCCGCCGCCGAAACGACCGCCCGTGGCGGGTCCCGCCGTCGGGTTCGTACCGCCCATGCCGCCGCCCGAGCCGGTGGGCACCGACCAGGCGTACGCGGCCGGGCCCGCCACCGCCGCGACCACCGCCGCGGCTACGGAGGCCGCCAGCAGCCGTACCCGCCTGCCGTCGCGGAAGACGAACAGGCCCACGATCCCCGCCGCCATGAGCACGCCGACCGTCGGCCACAGCCAGGTCTGCCAGCCGGTCGCCCGGCGCAGCAGCACGATCGCCCAGATCCCGGTCAGCGCGAGGGACGCGGGCAGCACCCAGGCCCAGCGCCGGTCGGCGCGGAACGCCCGCAGCAGCATCGTTCCGCCGCCCGCGCACAGTGCCGCGATGCCGGGCGCGAGGGCGGTCGTGTAGTACGGGTGCATGGTGCCCTCGGCCATGCTGAAGGTCACGAAGTGCAGCACGGTCCAGCCGCCCCACAGCACCAGCGCGGCGCGGGTCAGGTCGGTGCGCGGGGCGCGTCCGCACAGCAGCAGACCGGCGCAGAGGGCGACCGCGGAGAACGGCAACAGCCAGGAGATCTGGCCGCCGAGGATGTCGTTGAACATCCGGCCGAGCCCCGCGGCGCCGGAGAAGCCGCCCCCGCCACCGCCACCGCCGCCCATGTTGTCGTCGCCGCCGAAGACCCGGCCGAGGCCGTTGTAGCCCATGATCAGGTTCCAGGCGGTGCCGTCCGTGGAGCCGCCGATGTACGGCCGTTCGGACGCGGGGACCAGGGAGACCGCCACCGCCCACCAGAGACTGGAGACGGCCAGCACCACGGCCGCCAGCGCCAGGTTGGCCAGCCGCTTCACCAACGCGGGCCGGGCCGCGTGGAGGTAGACCGCGAAGACGGCGGGCAGGGCGATGCAACCCTGGAGCATCTTCGTGTTGAACGCGAGGCCGAAGCAGACCGCCGAGCCCAGCAGCGGCAGCAGCCTGCCGCCCGCGACCGCGCGCAGCGCCAGCGCCGCGCCGCCGACCATCAGCAGGAGCAGCAGGGTGTCGGGGTTGTTGTCGCGGTTGATGGCGACGGTGATCGGGGTCAGCGCCAGGACCAGCGCGGCCACGGTGGCCGCCGCGTGGCCCCACACCCGCCGCACGCAGGAGTGCAGGATCCAGATCGTCGCCAGCGCGGCCACGATCATCGGCGCCATCATCTGCCAGGTGCCGTAGCCGAGGACGCGGCAGGACAGGCCCATGACCATGAGCGCGAGGGGCGGTTTGTCGACGGTGAGGAAGTTGCCCGCGTCCAGCGAGCCGAAGAACCAGGACTTCCAGCTCTCCGTGCCGCTCAGCACGGCCGCGCTGTAGAAGCTGTTGAGGCCGGACGCGGAGAGGTTCCAGGAGTAGAGCACCGCCGCCAGGATCATGATCGCGATCAGTGCGGGGAGCGACCAGCGGGGCCGCGCCGCCCGGGGCACCGCGTGCCGGTGGGCCGGGGGCCGGTCAGAGGTGACGGTCGGGTGGGGGAGTGGATCGGTGGCTGAGGTCACCGGCGCATCGTGCACAGCGGGGGTGGGCGGACGCTGTGCCCCGCCTTGCCTCTTCCTGTGAAAGGTCACAGGACGCCGAAGGGGCGACGCGTGAAGGCTTTCGCTCTTTTGTCACCGGTGGGCCCACCCGTGCAACCTTTCGGGTGAATCCGTGAGTCAACAGGTACATGACTTACTGGATACCCAGCCGCGCCACGGTGCGGGCCGCCGGCGTCGGTGCCGCGCTGCTCCTCCCGGGCATCGTCGCCGCCGCGCCGGCCGCCGCCGCGGCCACGCCCACGGTCAGCTGTACGTCGGCCAAGGCGGGCCTCGCCGCCAAGTTGAAGAAGGACATCACGGCGGCCGTCGCCGGCCGCAACGGCACCATCGCCGTCGGTCTCTACGACCGCACCTCCAAGACGACCTGCACCCTGCGGTCCACCACCGCCTACGACTCGGCCAGCGTGGTCAAGGTCACCGTCCTCGCCACGCTGCTGTGGGACGCGAAGAAGCACAACCGCTACCTGACCGACCGTGAGACCACCCTCACCAAGGCCATGATCACCAAGTCGGACAACGACGCGACCAGCAAGCTGTGGAAACAGCTCGGCCTGACGAAGATCAAGGGCTTCCTGTCCGCCGCGAAGATGACGCGGACCACGCCGGGCGCGAACGGCTACTGGGGCCTGACCCAGATCAACGTGACCGACGAGCAGAAGCTGCTGTCGTTGATCACCGCCAAGAACAGCGTGCTCAGCGACAACTCCCGGGCCTACATCACCAAGCTGATGGGCCAGGTCGTCTCCTCCCAGCGCTGGGGCACCCCGTACGGCGCGCCCTCCGGTGTCGCCACGCACGTCAAGAACGGCTGGCTGCAACGGTCCACGCACGGCTGGCGGGTGCACAGCGTGGGCACGTTCACCGGCGGCCGCCACAACTACATGATCACCGTGCTGACCCATGGCAACAGCACCATGAACTACGGCATCAGCACCATCCAGGGTGTCGCCAAGGCCATCCACAAGGACCTTGCCGCGGCGGGAAGTTGAGCTTTCCGTACGTGCTCCCACGCTGTCACCGATCTGCTCTACGGTGACGCCCATGCGCATGCGAACCGGACTCGCCACGTTCACCGCCGCGCTGGGAGCGGCCACCTGCCTCACCGTCGCGGGGACCACCGAGGCGGCCGTCCCCGCGACGGGCGGTGCCTGCTCGCCCGCCGTGTCCGCCGACCGCTTCTCGGACGCGCTCGACAAGACGACGTACGACGGAACGTTCGTCGGCAACCTCTCCGCGCTCGCCGTGGACTCCGACGGCTCCCTCGCCGCCCTCTCCGACCGCTCCACGCTGTTCGGGCTGGACGCGACGACCCTCCGGCCGACGTCGGCCGTCCCGCTCACCGACGAGAAGGGTGCCGCGCTGGACTCCGAGGGCCTGGTCGTGGACGGCGACGGGACCCGGCTGGTCACCTCCGAGACCGAGCCGTCCGTACGCCGCTACTCCCGCGACGGCCGGATCCTCGGCCGGCTGCCGGTCCCGTCCGCCCTGCGGGTCGCCCCGGCGGGCCGCGCCACGCCCAACCAGACCTTCGAGGGCCTGACCCTGCTGCCCGGCGGCCGTACCCTGCTCGCCGCCATGGAGGGCGCGCTCTCCGGCGACGCCGCCGACACCGTCCGCTTCCAGACCTGGCAGCGGACGAAGGACGGCCACTTCCGCCTCTCGGCGCAGTACGCCTACCGGACCGACCCGGGTCTTGGCGTTCCCGAGGCGCAGGCGACCCCGGACGGCCGGCTGCTGGTCCTGGAGCGCGGCTTCACCGAAGGCGTCGGCAACACCGTCCGCCTCTACCTGGCCGACCCCCAGCACGCCACGGACGTCAGCGACGTCGAGAACCTGACCGTCGGGTCCGGCGTGCGGCCGATCCGCAAGACCCTGCTGGCGGACCTCGTCACCTGCCCGTCCCTGGGTGCCACCGCCAAGCAGCCCCAGCCCAACCCCCTCCTCGACAACATCGAGGGCATGACGATCACCGGCCGGGACCGCACCCGCCTGAAGATCCTGCTGGTCAGCGACGACAACCAGAACCCGGCACAGACGACACGGTTCTACTGCCTCCGCGTACGCCTCTGACCAAACCCCGACCAGCCCAGGCGCCCCATAGGGGCGCGGGGAACTGCGCGCCCAGCCATGGACGGCCTGCGGACGTCTGGCGCTGTGTTCCCCCGCGGCGGTGCGGCGTCGGCACCCCGTCGGACCGCCGCCCGCAGCGGAGCGCAGCCCAGGCGCCCCATAGGGGCGCGGGGAACTGCGCGCCCAGCCACGTACAAGCCGCAGACGGAAGACCCCCACCCCCCCGGCCGGAGCGGAAACTCCACCCCCGCAGCCCACCCCGGGAAAACCCCCACCTCCCCGGCGCCGCCAACACCCCCCACCCCCCACACCCCGCCCAACCCAGCGGAGCGCTTTGTTGCGGCGGGATGAAATCCGGTGCTCAGCGCGTTGGTGCTGTGCGGGAGACCAGGATGAAGGGGAGGCACCGGGGTGACACCTCAACGGGGATGGGCGCGGCGGCTGGCGGGATACGCCTGGCGGTATCCCAAGGACGTCGTCCTGGCCCTGGGCGCCTCACTGGCGGGCATGGCCGTGATGGCACTGGTCCCGTTGGTCACCAAGGTGATCATCGACGACGTGATCGGCGGCCACAGCCGCGCCATGGCCCCCTGGGCGGGCACCCTGATCGGTGCCGCCGTGGTGGTCTACGTGTCCGCCTACGTGCGCCGCTACTACGGCGGCCGGCTCGCCCTCGACGTCCAGCACGATCTGCGGACCGACATGTACGGGACGATCACCCGTCTCGACGGCCGCCGCCAGGACGAGCTGTCCACCGGCCAGGTGGTCGGCCGCGCCACCAGTGACCTCCAGCTGATCCAGAGCCTGCTGTTCATGCTCCCGATGACCATCGGGAACGTCCTCCTGTTCCTGGTCTCCCTGGTCGTCATGGCCTGGCTGTCGCTGCCGCTGACCCTGGTCGCGCTCGCCGTCGCCCCCGCGCTCGGCTGGATCGCCCGGCGCAGCCGCACCCGGCTGCATCCCGCCACCTGGTACGCGCAGGCCCAGGCCGCCGCCGTCGCGGGCGTCGTCGACGGTGCCGTAAGCGGCGTACGCGTGGTGAAGGGCTTCGGGCAGGAGGAGCAGGAGACCGGGAAGCTGCGCGAGGTGGGCCGCCGGCTGTTCGCGGGGCGGCTGCGGACGATCCGGCTGAACAGCAGGTACACACCCGCCCTCCAGGCCGTCCCCGCCCTCGGCCAGGTCGCCATGCTGGCCCTCGGCGGCTGGCTCGCCGTGCGCGGGCACATCACCCTCGGTACCTTCGTCGCCTTCTCCACCTACCTGGCCCAGCTGGTCGGCCCGGTCCGGATGCTCGCCGTGGTGCTCACCATCGGCCAGCAGGCCCGCGCCGGCACCGAACGCGTCCTGGAACTGATCGACACCGAGCCCGGCCTGCGCGAGGGCATAAAGACGCTGCCCGCGGACGCGCCCGCGACCGTCGAGTTCGACGACGTGTCCTTCGGATACGACCCGCAGCACCCCGTCCTGCGCGGGCTGAGCTTCGAGATACACGAGGGCGAGACCCTGGCCGTGGTCGGTTCCTCCGGCTCCGGCAAGTCCACGGTCTCCCTGCTGCTGCCGCGTTTCTACGACGTCACCCACGGCGCCGTCCTGATCGGCGGCCACGACGTGCGCGAGCTGACCCACGACTCCCTGCGGGCCGCCATCGGCCTGGTCCCCGAGGACTCCTTCCTCTTCTCCGACACCGTGCGCGCCAACATCGCCTACGGCCGCCCGGACGCCACCGCCGAGGAGGTCGAGCTGGCCGCCCGCGCCGCCCAGGCGGACCGCTTCATCGCGGAACTGCCCGGCGGCTACGACACCAAGGTCGGCGAACAGGGCCTCACCCTCTCCGGCGGCCAGCGCCAGCGCATCGCGCTCGCCCGCGCCCTGCTCACCGACCCGCGGCTGCTGGTCCTCGACGACGCCACCTCCGCCGTGGACGCCCGGGTCGAGCACGAGATCCACGAGGCGCTGAAGCAGGTCATGGCGGGCCGTACGACCCTGCTCATCGCGCACCGCCGCTCCACCCTCGGCCTCGCCGACCGGATAGCCGTCCTCGAAGACGGCCGGCTCGCCGACCTCGGCACCCACGACGAACTCCAGGAGCGGTCCGCCCTCTACCGCCGCCTCCTCACCGACCCCGACGAACTCGGCGGCGTCTCCCCGGGCCACACCCGCCCCGCGGCGCTCCCGGAGGACACCTCCGTCCGCGCGGAACTCGACGCCGAGTTCGACGCCGAGCGCGGCGTCACCCCGCGCCTGTGGACCGGCGACCGCGCACCGAAGGACACCGCCCTCGCGGGCACCCCGGCCACCCCGGACCTGCTCGCCCAGGTCGACGCGCTGCCCCCGGCCGACGACACCCCCGGCATCGACGAGGCGCGGGCCGTGCGGCCCGAGCGGTCGTACGGCCTGCGGCTGCTGCTGCGCGGCTTCGGCCCGCCCCTGCTCGTCAGCCTGCTGCTCGTCGCCGTCGACGCCGGCATGGGCCTGCTGCTGCCGGTCCTGATCCGGCACGGCATCGACCAGGGCGTCACCCGCATGGCGCTCGGCGCCGTCTGGTCGGCCTCGCTGCTCGCACTGGTCGCGGTCCTCGCGCAGTGGGTGGCGCAGATCGGCGAGACCCGGATGACCGGCCGCACCGGCGAACGCGTCCTGTACTCCCTGCGTCTGAAGATCTTCGCCCAGCTCCAGCGGCTCGGACTCGACTACTACGAGCGGGAGCTGACCGGCCGGATCATGACCCGGATGACCACGGACGTGGACGCGCTCTCCACGTTCCTGCAGACCGGCCTGGTCACGGCGTTCGTCTCGGTCGTCACCTTCTTCGGCATCATGGTCGTCCTGCTGGTGATCGACGTACAGCTCGCGCTGGTCGTCTTCGCCACCCTGCCGCCGCTGATCGTCGCCACCTTCTTCTTCCGCCGGGCCAGCGTGAAGGCGTACGAACTGGCCCGTGAGCGGGTGTCGGTGGTCAACGCCGACCTCCAGGAGTCGGTGTCCGGGCTGCGGATCGTGCAGGCGTTCCGGCGCGAGCGGGACGGGCTGCGCCGGTTCACCGAGCGCAGCGACAGCTACCGCGGTGCCCGCATCCGCGGCCAGTGGCTGATCTCCGTCTACTTCCCCTTCGTCCAGTTGCTGGCCTCGGTGGCCGCCGCGGCTGTGCTGATCGCGGGCGCGGGCCGGATCGAGGCGGCCACCCTGACCACCGGCGCCCTGGTCGCCTACCTCCTCTACATCGACCTGTTCTTCGCCCCGGTCCAGCAGCTCTCCCAGGTCTTCGACGGCTACCAGCAGGCCACCGTCTCCCTCGGCCGTATCCAGGAGCTGCTGCGCGAGCCGACGTCCACGAAGGCCGCCGGCGCACCGCTCGACGTGCCCTCCCTGCGCGGCGACCTGGCCTTCGAGAACGTCGACTTCGCCTACCGCGCCGACGGCACCGACGAGCCCGGCGAGGCCGCGCTCACCGGGATAGACCTGCGGATACCGGCCGGGCAGACCGTCGCCTTCGTCGGCGAGACCGGGGCCGGCAAGTCGACCCTGGTCAAGCTGGTGGCCCGGTTCTACGACCCGACCGGCGGCCGGGTCACGATCGACGGGAGGGACCTGCGCGACCTCGACCTCACCGCGTACCGCCACCGGCTGGGCGTCGTCCCGCAGGAGGCGTACCTCTTCCAGGGGACCGTCCGCGACGCCATCGCCTACGGCCGTCCCGACGCCACCGACGCCGAGGTGGAGGCCGCGGCCCGCGCGGTCGGCGCGCACGACATGATCGCCCGGCTCGGCGGCGGCTATCTGCACGAGGTCGCCGAGCGGGGACGCAACCTCTCGGCGGGCCAGCGCCAGCTGATCGCGCTCGCCCGCGCGGAACTGGTCGACCCGGACGTGCTGCTCCTCGACGAGGCGACGGCCGCCCTCGACCTGGCCACCGAGGCGCAGGTCAACCAGGCGACCGACCGCCTCTCCGGCCGCCGTGCCGCCCCCTCGTCCGCCGACGACCAGCCCGCACGGAGCGCGGCGCGCACCACGCTGATCGTCGCCCACCGCCTCACCACCGCCGCCCGCGCCGACCGGGTCGTGGTGATGGACCACGGACGGGTCGCCGAGGACGGCACCCACGAGGAGCTGCTGGCGCTCGGCGGGCGGTACGCCGAGCTGTGGCGGACCTTCGTCGGCCAGGCCGAGCCGGAGGAGCCGGTCGGCGCTCTCGGCTGAGGCCGCCCGGCCGCCCGGTCCGCACACGTCGCCGCCCCCCCGGCCGCCTCGGCGGTGAGGCAACCATCTGACGGGTGTCGTGCGTCCGTACATCAGTACGTGACATCAGTACGTGACATCCGTACGTGCTCTGCCGTCCGACAGCCCCTGCCCGATCCTTGTCCGGCGGCCGTGACCTGAGAGGGACGAAACAAGTGGCCAGTGGTGCGATACGCCGGCGTCTGGTGCTCGGGGCGGCCGTGCTGGCCGCCTCCGGGGCACTCGCGCTCGCGGTGCCCGGCGGCGCCCAGGCGGCGGACGAGCTGTGCGCCGGGCGTGTGGTGAAGACCCTGCCCTTCGCCACCGGCTCCGTCCACGTCTACAAGCGCGACGGCTACGTCTGCGCGGTCACCCTCCCCGGCAAACCCGGCGGCAAGCGCACCATGTCGGTCAGCGTGCAGGCCCGCGGCAACCGCCCGGTCGTGGACAAGGGCCGCTACGTGTACCGGGCGGGCCCGGTCACCGTGCACGCCGGGCACCGGTGCGTACGGGTCACGGGCTCGGTGGGCAGCGGCTCGGTGAGTTCCGGCTGGATCCTGTGCTGATGCCACTCACGGAGGACGCCACCCGCTCGGCGGCCCCCGCGCATTCCGGCGGGCCGCCTCCTGCTCGGCCCCCGTCGGCCCGCTGACCTGGTGCTGAGCCAAGGCCCCCTGGTGTGAAGCGAGTTGCTCCGATAGCTTCCGGCGCACATCTGCCTCACAGGGAGGGTGCATGCGTAAGGCGCTCAGATGGCTGCTCGCGCTCGCCGTGCTCATAGGCACGCTGAGCACGGCGGGGACGGCCACCGCCACAGCCCGGTCCGCAGCCAGCACCGGCAGCACGGACATCAAGGAACAGCTCCTCGCGATACCGGGCATGAGCCTGGTCGAGGAGAAGCCCTACACCGGCTACCGCTTCTTCGTCCTCACCTACACCCAGCCGGTCGACCACCGGAACCCGTCCAAGGGCACGTTCCAGCAGCGGATCACCGTGCTGCACAAGGACGTCTCCCGCCCGACGGTCTTCTACACCGGTGGCTACAACGTCTCCACCACCCCCAGCCGCCGCGAGCCGACCCAGATCGTGGACGGCAACCAGGTCTCCATGGAGTACCGGTTCTTCACCCCGTCCCGGCCGTCCCCCGCCGACTGGTCGAAGCTCGACATCTGGCAGGCGGCCAGTGACCAGCACCGCATCTTCCAGGCCCTGAAGAAGATCTACTCCGCCAACTGGATCGCCACGGGCGGTTCCAAGGGCGGCATGACCGCCACCTACTACGAGCGCTTCTACCCCCGCGACATGGACGGCGTCGTGGCCTACGTGGCCCCCAACGACGTCGTCAACAACGAGGACTCGGCCTACGACCGGTTCTTCGCGGGCGTCGGCACCAAGGAGTGCCGGGACCGGCTGAACGCGGTCCAGCGGGAGGCCCTGGTGCGCCGTCAGCCGCTGGAGCGGACCTACGCCGCCTACGCCGCCGGCAACGGCTCCACCTTCGCCACCATCGGCGGCCTGGACCGCGCCTACGAGGCCGTCGTCCTCGACTACGTCTGGGGCTTCTGGCAGTACAGCGGCCTGTCCGCCTGCGACACCGTCCCGGCGGACGCCAAGAACGCCTCCGACCAGGAGATCTGGGACTCCGTCGACACGATCTCCGGCTTCTCCGCCTACACCGACCAGGGCCTGGAGACGTACACGCCGTACTACTACCAGGCGGGTACGCAGCTGGGCGCGCCGACCATCCGCTTCCCGTACATCGAGAAGAAGTACATCAAGTACGGCTACCAGCCGCCCCGGAACTTCGTGCCCCGGTCGATCCCGATGACGTTCCAGCCGAACGTGATGCGCGAGGTGGACACCTGGGTCCGCCACAACGCCACGCACATGCTGTTCGTCTACGGCCAGAACGACCCCTGGGGAGCCGAACCGTTCCACCTCGGCAAGGGCGCCCGGGACTCGTACGTCCTCACCGCGCCCGGCATGAACCACGGCGCGAACGTGGCCGGTCTGGTGGCCGACGAGAAGACGCTCGCCACGGCCCGCATCCTGGACTGGGCGGGTGTCGCGTCGACCGCGGTCCGGGCGGACCCGTCGGCGGCCGAGCCGCTGGCCCGCTACGACGCCCGGCTGGACGCACGTGACGTGGAGCGCGAACCGGCGCTGCGTCCGTGACGCACGGGGCCGCGCCCGCCCCCGCGGGCGACGGGCGCGGCCCATCCCGGCGCCCGAAGGGGCACGGGGTCCTACCGCCGCCGCGGCGGAGCGCCTAGTACGTCAGCCCGTGCCCGATCGGATACAGCACCCGGGCCGGGTCGTCCGCCCGCTGTACCGGCACCGGCAGCCTGCCTCGGGGCGCGACCCGTCCGGCGATGACCCGGGCGGCGGCGCGCAGTTCGACGTCGGTCCACGAGTAGGTCGCCAGGCAGGCCGGTACGGAGGGCAGTTGGGCGACGTCGTACGGATTGCGCACGGCGACGGCCACCACCGGCCTCCCGGTGGCGAGCAACTGCGCGACGAGGGACTTCTGGGTACTCGTCGCCGAGACGTTGTACGTCGCCACGACCACCGCGTCCGCGTCCCGCGCGGCGGCCACCGTCCGGGTGACGGCGTCGGCGGAGGGGTCCGTGCCGGTGGAGAGCGCGGTGGCCGTGAAGCCCAGTTCGGTGAGGGCGGCGGCCAGGACGCCGGTGGGCGGGCCGGTCGTACCGGACGGGGAGGCCGGATCGGCGCCCACCACCAGGACCCTGCGCTGCGTCCGGTGGGACAGCGGGAGCACGCCGCCCTCGTTGACCAGCAGGGTCGTCGTCCGCTCGGCGATCCGGTCGGCGGTGGCCAGATGCGCGGCCGTGCCGACGGTGCGGCCGACCCGCTCGGCGTCGGCGTACGGGTCGTCGAACAGGCCCAGCCGGGCCTTGAGCCGCAGGATGCGCAGGATCGACTCGTCGAGCCGTGCCTCGGTCAGTTCGCCCTCGCGCACGGCGTTCAGGACGGCGTTCCAGGCCACGTCGAGCGTCGGCGGGTTGAGCAGCTGGTCGACGCCCGCCTGGAGCGCGAGCACCGGCACCCGGTCGTCGCCGTACTTGGTCCGCACGCCCTCCATGCCGAGGGAGTCGGTCACCACGACCCCGTCGTAGGCCAGTTCGCCGCGCAGGATGCCGGTGAGGATGGGCCGGGAGAGGGTGGCCGGGTCGCCCGAGTCGTCGAGGGCCGGGAACTGGATGTGCGCGGTCATGATCGAATCGATGCCGGCCCTGATCGCGGCCCGGAAGGGGACCGCGTCCAGCTCCTCCCACTGGTCCCGGCTGTGGGTGATCACGGGGAAGCCGTAGTGGCTGTCGACGGCGGTGTCCCCGTGCCCGGGGAAGTGCTTGGTGGTCGCCGCGACCCCGGCCGACTGATATCCCGTCACCTCGGCTGCCACCAGCGCGGCGACGGCGTCCGGGTCGGCCCCGAAGGACCGTACGCCGATGACCGGGTTGGCCGGGTTGACGTTCACGTCGGCGTCGGGGGAGTAGTCCTGGTTGACGCCCATCGCGCGCAGTTCTTCGCCCGAGATCCGGCCCAGGGTGCGGGCGTCGGCACGGGAGCCGCCCGCGCCGAGCGCCATCGCACCCGGGAAGAGGGTGGCGGGCTTGCCGATCCGGCAGACGGCGCCGTGCTCCTGGTCGGTGGCGATGATGACGGGCAGCCCGCGGGGCTGGTCGAGGGAGGCCCGCTGGATGCCGTTGGACAGCTCCGCGATCTGGCGCGGGTCCCTGGTGTTGTGCGCCCAGGTGAAGTAGATGATGCCGCCGACGCGGTACTTGGCGATCAGCTCGGCGGCGGTCCGTACACCGATCTCGTTCAGGTTGGCGTCGATGTCGGCCTGGTCGGGGGCGGTGGCCGAATGCCCGTACACCCGCATGACGAAGAGCTGGCCGACCTTCTCCTCCAGGGTCATCCGGGAGATGAGGGCGCGCAGCCGTCTGTCGCTGGGACCGGAGTCGGCGTGCGCTCTCCCGCCGACGGTGAGCGCGGCCGTGACACCCGCGGTCGCGGCGAGGACGGTACGTCTGGAGGGGCGGGCGGTGTTTCCCGGGCTCGTGTCGGGCACGTGCGCTCCTTCCGGAGGGGGATCCGTGGAGATGCGTGGTGATCGGCTGAAGGAAACTTCCGAGGTGTCACCAATATCCGGGAAGTTTCTGCCAGTCAAGGGAGCACACACCACCCGGCGCGCCAGCGCCCCCCACCACCGGACCATGACCGCGCCGGCCCGGCACCGGCACCGGCACCGGCACCGGCACCGACTCCGAACGGACGCAGCACTGCCCGGCAGAAGGGGCGCGCCGTGGGGCTACGCCGCCTCGCTCAGCAGTCGTACGAGGTGTTCGCGGCCCGCGCCCAGCAGGTCCGGCAGCGGGGCGGCGGCTTCGTACCACCGCTTCTCGTACTCCCAGCACAGCCAGCCGTCCCAGCCGTCCCGGCACAGTACGTCCACGCACTCGGTCAGCGGCAGCACACCGGCACCGAGCGGCAGCGGGGTGGTGTCCTCGGCCGAGGCGACGTCCTTGACCTGGACGTAGCCGAGGTAGGGGGCGAGCGCGGCGTAGGTCTCCGAGGGCTGTTCACCGCCCAGCCAGGTGTGCATCACGTCCCACAGCGACCCGACCTGACGGTCGTCCACCGCACCGAGCACCCGGGCCGCGTCGGCTCCGGTGCGGTGCGAGTCATGGGTCTCCAGGAGGATGCGGACGCCCAGCGAGGACGCCCGCTCGGCGGCGCGGGCGAGCCGCCGGACGGCCGCCGCGTCGGCGTCCGCCGCGGGCTGGTCGCCCCCGCCGGGGAAGACCCGGACGTACGGCGCGCCGACGTCATGGGCGAGTTCGAGGAGGTGCTGGAGTTCGGCGAGCACCGGCTCGTCGGCGCCGGGCGCGGCGACCCGCGGGTACCCGGCCAGGCCCAGCACCTCGATCCCGGCCGCCTTGAACGCGGCGGCCACGTCCGCACGTTCGGCGGGCCCGAGGCCCGGATGGACCGGCTCCTCCGGATGGGCGCGCAGTTCGACGCCGTGGTAGCCGTGCGCCGTCGCGAGGGCCAGTACCTCAGATACCGGCAGTCCGGGGACGCCGAGGGTGGAGAACGCGAGCTTCATGACGATGGACCCTACTCGTCACTCGCCCGTCGCGCGCAGATCGAGCCGCCAGTCCTGCCCGACCAGGTCCTGGCCGAAGGAGCGGTGCGGCTTCTCGGCGACCAGGACGAAACCGTGCCGCTGGTAGATGCGCCGGGCGGCGCCGAGCACGTCGTTGGTCCACAGCACCAGGTCCCGGTAGCCGACCCCGCGCGCGAAGTCGACGACGGCGCCGACCAGCCGGTCTCCGACGCCGAGCCCGCGCGCTCCCGGCTCCACGAGGAGGAGCCGCAGCCGGGCGGTCGCCGGGGCCTCGTCCCGTACGCACATCACGCACCCCACGGGCCGCCCCCGCCCGCCGTCCGCCTCGTCCTGGCCGAAGGCCCCGGGCAGTTCGGCGATCCACACCCGTTCCAGGTGCGGGTCGTGGTCCTGCGCGAAGTCGGCGACGATGCGGGCGACCAGACCTTCGTAGTCCGCGTTCCACCCGTACTCGGCGGCGTACAGGGCGGCGTTGCGCTGCACGATCCAGCCGAGGTCGCCGGGGCCGGGCTCCCGCAGGACCACGTCGTCGGCGTCCTCGCGGTCCCCGGGGCTCGCGGCCCGGCCGTCCCCGAGGATGCTGCGGATGGTGTGCATGGCCTCCGCGAGACGGGACCGGTCCCCGGGGCGCACGGCGCCGAGCAGCGAGCCGACGGCCTCCCGCGCCCGCTCGTCCAGCAGCGCGGCCGTCTCGCGCCCGCGCGGGGTGAGGCCGACGCGCCGCCGCCGGGGATCCTTCTCGGAGGGGGCGCGCTCGATCAGCCCACCCTGCTCGAACTTGTTCAGGATCCGGCTCAGGTAGCCCGCGTCGAGGGACAGCTCGGCACGGAGGTCGGCCGCGTCCGTACGGCGGGAGTTGGCCAGCTCGTACAGGATGCGGGACTCGGTGAGGGTGTACGGGGCGTACAGGTGGCGGCCGTAGTCGAGGGCGCCGATGACGTTCGTGTAGAAGCGGTTGAAGGCGCGGAAGTCCTGGACGGTCATGAGGCGGCCTCGGTGTCCGATGGATGATCCGGTCGAAAAATCTCTGACTCAGTCAGAGATGGTGTGGTTCGAGCGTACGTCCGCGCCGGACCGCCGTCCAGCGGACGGGCCGACGTCCCCCGCGCTTTCCGACGGCGGGGCGACGTCCCGGCGACAACCCGGCGACCCGGGTCATGACTTGGCCAACATCTTCCCGCGCGTTGTCGCCCTGTTCACCGCAGGCCTCTGATGTCCTCGCCATGACGCGCGAAGAGTGGGCGACGGACCTGTGGCCGGCCCACAGGATCTCTCATGAAGGGGACACCATGGCCGAGTTGACTCGCCGTAGGCTCCTGGGTTCGGCAGCCGGAGCGCTGGGCGGTGCCGCGGCACTCTCGCTGCTTCCGCCGAGCGTCCAGAAGGCCGTCGCGGCCGGGCCGCCGGAGGGCGGTTCGCTGAGCGACATCGAACATGTCGTCATGCTCATGCAGGAGAACCGGTCGTTCGACCACTACTTCGGCACCCTCTCCGGCGTCCGCGGCTTCGCCGACCCGCAGGCGCTCCAGCTCGGCACCGGACGTTCCGTCTTCTACCAGCCCGACACCGTGAACCCGAAGGGGTACCTGCTCCCCTTCCACCTCGACACCCACGCGTCGAGTGCCCAGGCCATCCCGTCCACCAGCCATGCCTGGTCGGTGCAGCACCAGGCGTGGAACAACGGCAAGATGGACCAGTGGCTGCCGGCCCACCGCAAGGCCGACGGCGTCAACGGCCCCTACGTCATGGGCTACTACACCCGCGACGACATCCCGTTCCAGTTCGCGCTCGCCGAGACCTTCACCCTCTGCGACGCCTACTTCTGCTCGGTGTTCGGCCCGACCTGGCCGAACCGGCTGATGTGGATGACCGGTTCGATCGACCCGGCCGGCACCCACGGCGGCCCCATCACCAGCAACAGCGCGCCGTCGCCGTACCGCTGGACGACGTACGCCGAGCGCCTCCAGGCCGCGGGCGTCAGCTGGAAGGTCTACCAGCAGAGCGACGACTACGGCTGCAACCTGCTGGAGCAGTTCGCCGCCTTTAAGAACGCCAAGCCCGGCTCCGACCTCTACGAGCGGGGCGTGCGGCCACAGCCGGAGGGCACGTTCGAGGACGACGCCCGAGGCGACCGTCTGCCGGCCGTGAGCTGGATCATTCCGACCAGCGCCCAGTCCGAGCACCCCGATTACCTGCCCGCGGCCGGCGCCGACTTCGTGGCGTCGAAGATCGAGGCCATCGCCGCGAACCCGGACGTGTGGCGCAAGACCGCCTTCATCCTCAACTACGACGAGAACGACGGCCTGTTCGACCACGTGCCGCCGCCCACACCGCCCGCCGGCACGAAGGAGGAGTTCATCGGCGGCCTGCCCATCGGCGGCGGCTTCCGGGTCCCCGCGATCATCATCTCCCCCTGGACGATGGGCGGCTGGGTGGCCTCGGAGCCCTTCGACCACACCTCGTCGCTGCGGTTCCTGGAGCGTTTCACGGGGGTCGCGGAGCCGAACATCAGCGCCTGGCGCCGGTCCACCTTCGGCGACCTCACCAGCGCGTTCCGCTTCCAGGACGCAGGCCCGCAGGCACCCGGGCTGCCGGACGACACGGCGGCGCAGCTGGAGAAGGCGAAGGAAGAGGTGGCGACGCTGCCGAAGCCGACGCTGCCGGGCGCGAACCAGAGCTTCCCGCAGCAGGAGCAGGGCAGCAGGCCGCACGTGTAGCCCCGGGCCGCGGCCCGCCTGCTTCCCCCCGCACGCAGTGCGGCGGGCGGGCCGCGCACGGCCGCTGGGCCGCACGGCCGCCGGGCCCCGGCCGAGGCGCACGCCGCCGCCGTGGGCCGGGGCGGCGGCGTGCGCCGCGCGCAGACGGACCGGCCGTCAGGGCTGCGGGGGCGGGGGCGTGCTCGTGGAGTGGGGGTGGCGCGCGTCCTGTTCCTGCCCGTCGGTGGCGGACCAGCTGGCGAGCAGCTTCAGGCCGTCCGCGGAGGCGGTCCCGGGCGGTGCGCTGTAGACGACGACGCTCAGGCCGCTCTCGTCGGGCAGGTTCATGGTCTCCTGGTCCAGTTCCAGCTCGCCGACGAGCGGATGGCGGAGGCGTTTCGTGGTCATGCGGAAGACGTGCACGTCCTGGGAGCCCCACATGACACGGAAGGCGTCGCTGCGGGTGGACAGCTCACCGATCAGGTTCGACAGCTCCCGGTCATGCGGATTCCTGCCCGCGCCGACGCGCAGCGCGCCCACGGCGAAGCGGGCCATCCGCTCCCAGTCGGCGTAGAACCGCTCGGCGGCGGGGTGGAGGAACGCGAACCGGGCGACGTTCCCCCCGCAGGCCGGGTCGGCGTACATCTGGGAGTACAGGGCCCGGCCCAGCGGGTTGGCGGCCAGCACGTCGAGCCGGTCGTTCATCACGAACGCCGGCAGCTCCGGCATGCCCTCGACGATCCGCGCCACGCTCGGCCGCACCGATGGCCGGGCCGCCCGCTGCCGGGGCCGCGCCCCGGGCGCGGGGCCGGCGGCGCGGGCGAGGTCGTAGAGGTACATGCGTTCGGTTTCGTCGAGCCGCAGGGCCTGGGCGAGGGCGTCCAGCACACTGTCGGAGACACCCCTGAGGCTGCCGCGCTCCAGGCGCGTGTAGTACTCGACGCTCACCCCGGCGAGCGCCGCGACCTCACCCCTGCGCAGCCCCGGCACCCGCCGCTTGCCGTACGTCGGCAGCCCCGCCTGCTCGGGGGTGATCCGGTCGCGGCGGGAGCGGAGGAATGCGCTGACTGCGTCCCGGTTGTCCATGCGGACAGGGTAGGCGGGCCGCGCCGCGGATGGGGGCCCCTGTCAGTACCCCCCTCGCCGCGCGAGGCCGGGGCCGCGCTCGGCGCCCTCACCGCGCTTCCTTCAGGCGCGGGGCAGCCCGGACGACTCCCGGACCATCAACTCGCCCCGCACCGTCGCGATCCTCCCGGGCGGCGGTTCCTCGCGGCCCATCGCGATACGGCCCGCGCGCGCCCCGGCCTCGGCGAGCGGGAGCCGGACCGTCGTGAGGGAGGGCACCGCGTCGGCGCTGAACGGCAGGTCGTCGAAGCCCACCACCGAGACGTCCTTCGGGATGCGCAGGCCGGACTCCCGCAGCGCGGCGCACGCGCCGAGCGCGACGGTGTCGTTCGCGGCCACCACCGCCGTCAACGAGGGATCCCGGCGCAGCAGTTCCTTCGTCGCCTCGTAGCCGGAGCGGCGGTCGTAGCGGCCGTGGACCGTCCACTGCGGATCCGCGTCGATGCCGGCCGCGGACAGCGCCGCGCGGTGGCCCTCCAGCCGGTGCCGGGTGGTCGTGCGCTCCTGCGGCCCGGCGATGTAGCCGAGGCGCCGGTGTCCCAGACCGATGAGGTGGTCGGTCAGCTCGCGGGCCCCGTCCCGGTTGCCGAAGGTCAGCGCGACGGCCTCGGCGTCCGGTGCGGGCGGACGCCCGCACAGCACCACCCGGGTGCCCGCCTCGGCGAGCCTGCGCAGCTTGGCCGCGACCGCCGCCGCGTGCGGGGCGTCCTCCACGGCGCCGCCGGTGAGCACCACCGCCGCGGCCCGCTGCCGCTGCAACAACGTCAGGTAGGTCAGCTCGCGCTCCGGCGAGCCACCGGTGTTGCAGACGACCGCCAGCCGTTCGCCGCCCGCGCGTCCGCCAGGACCGCCGATCTCGGCCTGGATCGCACCGGCCATGATGCCGAAGAAGGGGTCGGCGATGTCGTTGACGAGGATGCCGACCAGGTCGGAAGTGGCGGCGGCCAGGGCGCTCGCCGGTCCGTTGAGGACGTAGTCCAGCTCGTCCACGGCCCGCAGCACCCGTTCCCGGGTCGCGGCGGCCACCGGGTAGTTGCCGTTCAGTACGCGCGACACCGTCGCGGGGGAGACCTGCGCGCGGGCCGCCACGTCCGCCAGGGTCACCGTCATCTCGTCGTCCTCCGGTCGCGCATCTCGTGGTGCGAGTCGTTCGAGTCGCAAGTCGTCATGGATCGGTATGGATCGGTATGGGTCGGTAGGTACGGGTGATCCCGAGCGGGCGGCCCCGAGCAGACCATACGGCCAACCTCTCGCACCCTCGCCCCCTCGATTCATCCGGAATGGACACACCCCTTGAAAGGACCACTGGTCAGAGGCTAGCTTCCCCAGTGATAGAAAGCGCTTGCTGTTAAGGTGGCCGTGCCTGCCTGCCGTGCGTTCCCGCCCGGCGTGCCGCGCGGCGCATGCCTGCGGGGCGGCCGTGACATACAGGAGAAGAAGGGCCTCGGATGCCCACGAAGGGCTTCGGATGCCCACGAAGGGACTGACGTGACACGCAAGACGGTGCGTATCGCCATGAACGGCGTGACCGGGCGCATGGGCTACCGCCAGCACCTCGTCCGGTCGATCCTCGCCCTGCGCGAACAGGGCGGACTCGACCTCGGCGACGGCACCGTGCTGTGGCCCGAGCCGATCCTGGTCGGCCGCCGCGAGCACGCCCTGCGGGCCATCGCCGAGCGGCACGGCCTGGACCCCGCCGCCAGTGTCTTCACCGACCTGGACGCGGTCCTCGCCGACCCGTCGGTCGACATCTACTTCGACTCCCAGGTCACCTCGGCCCGCGAGGAGGCGATCAAGAAGGCGGTCGCGGCCGGCAAACACATCTACACCGAGAAGCCCACCGCCACCGGCCTCGACGGCGCCCTGGAACTCGCCCGCCTCGCCCACGCCAAGGGGATCAAGCACGGCGTCGTCCAGGACAAGATCTTCCTGCCCGGCCTGCTCAAGCTGAAGCGGCTCATCGACGGCGGTTTCTTCGGCCGCATCCTCTCCGTGCGCGGCGAGTTCGGCTACTGGGTCTTCGAGGGCGACTGGCAGTCCGCGCAGCGCCCCTCCTGGAACTACCGCGCCGAGGACGGCGGCGGCATCGTCGTGGACATGTTCCCGCACTGGGAGTACGTCCTGCACGAGCTGTTCGGCCGGGTCACCTCCGTACAGGCCCTCGCCGCCACCCACATCCCGCAGCGCTGGGACGAGACCGGCAAGCCGTACGATGCCACGGCGGACGACGCCGCGTACGGCATCTTCGAGCTGGACGGCGGAGCCATCGCCCAGATCAACTCCTCCTGGGCGGTCCGCGTCAACCGCGACGAACTGGTCGAGTTCCAGGTGGACGGCACCGAGGGATCGGCCGTCGCCGGGCTGCGGCGCTGCCGCGCGCAGCACCGCTCCGCCACCCCCAAGCCGGTGTGGAACCCGGACATCCCGGCCACCGAGGTCTTCCGCGACCAGTGGCAGGAAGTACCCGACAACGGCGAGTTCGACAACGGCTTCAAGGCCCAGTGGGAGCTGTTCCTGAAGCACGTCTACGCCGACGCCCCCTACCACTGGGACCTGCTGGCCGGCGCCCGCGGCGTCCAGCTCGCCGAGCTGGGCCTGAAGTCCTCGGCGGAAGGCCGCCGCCTCGACGTACCGGAGATCTCGCTGTGACCATCCGACTCCCGGACGCGCACGGCGTGCTGCGGACCCACGAACCGCGCACCGAGCCGCTCGCGCCCACCCCCGGCACCCCCTTCACCTCCCGTACGGTCCTCTCGGCGGCCCACGTCGTCGCCGACCCGTACGCCGACGTCCACCCGGGCTCGCCCGCCGCCGTCGACTGGGACGCCACCCTCGCCTTCCGCCGCCATCTGTGGTCCCACGGGCTGGGCGTCGCCGAGGCGATGGACACCGCGCAGCGCGGGATGGGCCTCGACTGGGCGGGCGCCGCCGAGCTGATCCGCCGGTCCGCGGCCGAGGCGCGCGCGACCGGCGGCCGGATCGCCTGCGGGGTGGGGACGGACCAGCTGACCGCCACCGAGTTCGGCCACCCCTACGGCCTGGACGAGATCCGCGCCGCCTACGAGGAGCAGCTCGCCCTCGTCGAGGAGTCCGGCGCGCAGGCCATCCTGATGGCCTCGCGGGCGCTGGCCGCCGTGGCCAAGGGCCCGGAGGACTATCTGGAGGTCTACGGCCACCTGCTCCGGCAGGCCGCCGAACCGGTGATCCTGCACTGGCTGGGTCCGATGTTCGACCCGGCCCTGGAGGGCTACTGGGGGAGCGCCGACCTGGACGCGGCCACCCACACCTTCCTGGAGGTCATCGCCGCCCACCCCGACAAGGTCGACGGCATCAAGGTCTCCCTGCTGGACGCCCAGCGGGAGATCGCCCTGCGCCGCCGCCTGCCCGACGGTGTCCGCTGCTACACCGGCGACGACTTCAACTACCCCGAGCTGATCGCCGGCGACGAACGGGGCTTCAGCCACGCCCTGCTCGGCATCTTCGACCCGCTGGGCCCGCTGGCGGCCGAGGCGGTACGCGTCCTCGACACCGGCGACACGGACGGCTTCCGCCGGCTGCTGGACCCGACCGTCGCCCTCTCCCGGCACCTCTTCCAGGCGCCCACCCGCTACTACAAGACGGGCGTGGTCCTCCTGGCCTGGCTCGCGGGCCACCAGTCCCACTTCACGATGGTCGGCGGCCTCCAGTCGGCCCGCTCCCTGCCCCACCTCGCCCGCGCCTACGAACTCGCCGACGGCCTCGGCCTGTTCCCGGACCCGAAACAGGCCGAGGCGCGCATGAAGAACCTGCTGTCGCTGTACGGGGTGAACCAGTGAGCACCGCACTCGCCCGCTTCTCCATCAACCAGATGACCGTCAAACAGCTCTCCCTGCCCGAACTGGTCGCCGCGTGCGGGCAGTTGGGCGTGCCCGGGGTGGGCCTGTGGCGCGAGCCGGTCCAGTCGTACGGCGTCGAGGCCACGGCCAAGCTGGTGCGTGACGCGGGCCTGACGGTGACGACCCTGTGCCGCGGCGGTTTCCTCACGGCCGTCGATCCCGAGGAGCGGACGGCGGCCCTGGCCGACAACCGCCGCGCGGTCGACGAGGCCGCCGCGCTCGGCACGGACACCCTGGTCCTGGTCTCCGGCGGCCTGCCGCCCGGCACGAAGGACCTGCGGGCGGCCCGCGAACGCATCGCGGACGCGCTGACGGAACTCGCCCCGTACGCCGAGGACCACGGCGTACGCCTGGCCATCGAACCCCTGCACCCCATGTTCGCGTCCGACCGCTGCGTGGTCTCCACCCTCGCCCAGGCCCTGGACCTGGCCGAGCGGTTCCCCGCGCACCAGGTGGGGGTGACCGTGGACACGTACCACATCTGGTGGGACGACCGGGCCCCCGCCCAGATCGCCCGCGCGGGCGCGGCCGGCCGCATCCACACCTTCCAGCTGGCCGACTGGACCACCCCGCTCCCCGCCGGCGTCCTCAACGGCCGCGGCCAGATCGGCGACGGCTCGATCGACATGCGGGAGTGGCGGGGATACGTGGAGGCCGCGGGCTACACCGGACCCATCGAGGTCGAGCTGTTCAACGAGGAGCTGTGGGCGAGGGACGGACGGGAGGTGCTGGCGGAGACCGCGGAGCGGTTCGTGGAGCATGTGATCGGCTGACGCCCTGACCGCCACCTCACCCACCCGCGCCCCGTCAGGGGCGCGGGTGGCCGCTGCTGCGACTCGACCTGTCGAGGGCTTCGCAGAGCCGGCGGTCCGCTCCCGGGCGGCCGGGCGCGGTGTCGGGTCCGCGGGGCGGGTCGGAGACTCCGCACCGCCCCGGCGGAGCGCTCCCTCAGAAGAACACCCCGCACCGCAGCAACACGTTCGCATACGGGCGGGCCTCGCCGGTGCGCACGATCAGGCGGGCGTCCCCGGAGAGCTGCTTCAGCCGCTCGTGCGGGACCAGGGACAGCCCGGGGAAGTGCCCGTCGAGCAGGGCGAAGGCAGCCGGATTGGCCGCCCGTGTCTCGTCGGCCGCCGTCGCGCCCTCCACCACGAGTTCGGTGAGCAGCCCCTCAAGCACCTCGGCGAACGACGGCACGCCCGCCCGGAAGGCCAGGTCGACCAGGCGCGGGCCGCGCGGGACGGGCAGGCCGACGTCGCACACCAGAACCCCGTCACCGTGCCCCAACTCGGCCAGCGCCCCGGCCAGTTGGCGGTTGAGGATGCCCGCCTTCTTCACAGCGCCTCGACCTCCGGCGCCGTCGGGTACGACTCCTGGGCGCCCTGTTTCGTCACCGCCGCCGCGCCGACCCGGGCCGCGTAGGCCGCCGCCTCGGGCAGGGCGGAGCCCGCGCCCAGCTTCCAGGCCAGCGCGGCGGTGAACGCGTCGCCCGCGCCCGTGGTGTCCACGGCGGCCACCTTCACCGACGGCACCCGGGTGACGCCGTCGGCGTCGGCGGTCAGCGCGCCCTGGGCGCCCAGGGTCACCACCACCGACCGCGGGCCCTTCGCGAGCAGGGCCCGCGCCCAGTCCTCGGGCCGCCCGCCCGCCCCGTCCGCCAGGTCCCCGCCGAGGATCACCTGTGCCTCGTGCTCGTTGACGATCAACGGGTCGCAGGCGGCCAGCACCTCCTCGGGCAGGGGCCGGGGCGGCGAGGGGTTGAGCACGAAGCGACTGTCCGGACCCAGGTTCCGCACCACCTCGACGACCGTCTCCAACGGGATCTCCAGCTGTGCCGAGACCACCCGGGAGGCACGCAGCAGACCGCCCGCGGCCCGTACGTCCGCCGGGGTCAGCCGGCCGTTGGCACCCGGCGACACCACGATGCTGTTGTCGCCGGACGGATCGACGGTGATCAGCGCGACGCCGGTGGGCGCGCCGCCCACCAGGACGCCCGCCGTGTCGACCCCGGCCGTCCGCTGCGAGTCGAGCAGCAGCCGGCCGTTGGCGTCGTCGCCGACCCGGGCCAGCAGGGCCGTACGGGCCCCCAGGCGGGCGGCCGCGACCGCCTGGTTGGCGCCCTTGCCGCCGGGATGGACGGCCAGGTCGGAGCCGAGCACGGTCTCCCCGGCGCCCGGCCGGCGCTCGACGGAGATCACCAGGTCGGCGTTGGCCGATCCCACGACCAGGAGGTCGTAGTCGTACATCGGATTGGCTCCCTGTGGGGTGCGGAGGGATACAGAGGGATGAGGAGGGGGCGAAGGGACGGGGTTGGGGTGTCAGCCGGTGAACCCGTTCACGTTGTCCTTGGTGACCACCTTCACCGGTACCTTCACCGTCTCGTCGATCTTCTTGCCCTTGAGCGCGTCGAGCGCGTTGTCCACCGCGATCTTCCCCAACTGGGTGGGCTGCTGCGCCACCGACGCGTACAGCGTGCCGTTCTTCACGGCGGTCAGGCCGTCCGGGGTGCCGTCGAAGCCGACGACCGGGACCGAGCGGCCGGCCTTCGACCCCAGGGCCTTGATCGCGCCGAGGGCCATCTCGTCGTTGGCGGCGATGACGCCCTGCACGTCGGGGTGGGCCTGGAGCAGGTTCGACATCACGTCGAGCCCCTTGGTGCGGTCGAAGTCGGCGGGCTGCTGGGCCACGACCTGGATGCCCGGGTACGCCTTGAGACCCGCGGTGAAACCGGCGGCGCGCTCGCGGGCGGCGGAGGTGCCGGCCTGCCCCTGGAGGATCACGATCTTCCCGGAGCCGCCCAGCTTCTCGGCGATCGTCCTGGCGGCGAGTTCGCCGCCGGTGACGTTGTCGGAGGCGACGAGGGCGTCCGTACGGGCGTTGTTGACGCCGCGGTCGACGGCGATCACGGGGATCTTCGCCTGGTCGGCGGCCTTCACGGAGTTGCCCGCGGCGTCCGAGTCCACCGGGTTGACGATGATCGCGCCGAGCCGCGAACTGGTGAAGTTCTGCAACTGGTTGGCCTGCTGCGAGGCGTCGTTCTGGGCGTCCGTGACGGTCAGGCCGACGCCGAGCTTCTTCGCCTCGGCCTGCGCGCCCGCCCGGATCTGCACGAAGAACGGGTTGTTGAGGGTGGACAGCGACAGGCCCACCTTCGGGTTGTCGCTGCCGGAGGACCCGTTGTGCAGGAAGGAGGTCGCGCCGACGATCGCCACGGTGACCACGGCCGCAAGACCGTACGACGCCGCCTGCCGGCCCCGGTTGCCACCGCCGCCGCTGCCCGCGCCCTGCGGGACCGTGCCCGCCTTGCGGCGCACGGTGTCGAGCAGCACGGCCAGCGCGATGACGACGCCGATCACGACCTGCTGCCAGAAGGCGGACACGGACAGCAGGTTGAGGCCGTTGCGCAGCACCGCCAGGATCAGCGCGCCGATCAGCGTGCCGAACGCCTTGCCGGTGCCGCCCGCGAGCGAGGCGCCGCCGATGACGACCGCGGCGATGGCGTCCAGCTCGTAGCCGTCGGCCGCCTGCGGCTGCGCGGAGGACAGCCGGGAGGCGAGCACGATGCCCGCGGCGGCGGCGAAGACGCCGGAGAGGGCGTAGATCGCGAGCTTCTGCTTCTTGACACGCAGGCCCGACAGGCGCGCGGCCTCCTCGTTGCCGCCGATCGCGTACATGGACCGGCCGATGTACGTCCGGCCGAGCACGAAGGCCGCGATCAGCCCCATGACGACCATGACCAGCACCGGCACGGGCAGCCAGCCGCCCAGGGTGTCGCCGAGGTGCGAGACCGAGGCGGGGAAGGGGATGGGGGAGCCCTGCGAGATGACCAGGGCCAGGCCGCGGCCCACCGACAGCATGGCGAGCGTCGCGATGAACGGCGGCAGCTTCCCGTACGCGATCAGGAAGCCGTTGACCAGGCCGCAAACGATGCCGGTGACGATCGCGAGGATCACGGCGAGTGCGACCGGCACGCCGTGCTGGGTGGCGCCCCAGGCGAGGACCGTGGCCGACAGCGCGGCGACCGAACCGACCGACAGGTCGATGCCCGCCGAGACGATCACGAAGGTCACACCGAAGGCGAGGATCGCCGTCACGGCCGCCTGAACGCCGATGTTCAGCAAGTTGTCGGTCGTCAGGAAGTCGCCGGACAGGGCCGACAGGACGATGACGAGGACGATGAGCGCGGTGAGCGCGCCGTTTTCGAGCAGCAGGCGGCGCAGGCCACTGCCCGTGGCGCCGCTCGCGTCCGTACGGCTCTTGAGCGTGTCAGTGGCCACGAGCGGCCTCCGTTTCGGTCACAGGAGTGGTCGGGGATTCGGTCGGGGAAGCGGTGGGGGTGCTGACGGCGAGCGCCATCACGGCGTCCTGGGTGGCCTCGCCGGCCGCGAGTTCGCCCGCGATCCGGCCCTGGGCCATCACCAGCACCCGGTCGCTCATGCCCAGGACCTCCGGCAGATCGCTGGAGATCATGAGGACGGCGGCGCCCTGCGCGGTGAGTTCGTTGATGAGCTGGTAGATCTCGACCTTGGCGCCGACGTCGATGCCGCGCGTCGGTTCGTCGAGGATGAGCACCTTGGTGTCGGCGAGCAGCCACTTGCCGATGACGACCTTCTGCTGGTTGCCGCCCGACAGCGTGCCCACCTGCTGGCCGAGGCCCGCCATCCGCACGCCCAGCTGCCCGGCGATCCGTTCCGACGCCCGGTGCTGCCCCTTCCGGTCGACGAGCCCGGCGCGGGTCGCGGTCCGCAGGGTCACCAGGCCGAGGTTCTCCTCGACGGACGCGTCAAGGACCAGGCCCTGGCCCTTGCGGTCCTCGGGTACGAGGCCGATTCCGGCGCTCAGCGCGGCGCTCACGTCGTGCCGCCGCAGCGGCGCCCCGGCGACCCGCACGGCGC
The DNA here is from genome assembly GCF_042896695.1 of Streptomyces sp. NPDC001270. NCBI lineage: Bacteria > Bacillati > Actinomycetota > Actinomycetes > Kitasatosporales > Streptomycetaceae > Streptomyces > Streptomyces sp. NPDC001270. Next base: position 64,558 of record NZ_JBIAXM010000004.1, read on the forward strand.
CCTTGTCATAGGGGTCGGCGCCGAACACGGCCCGGACCACCTCGGTCCGGCCGGCCCCGACGAGCCCCGCGACGCCCACGACCTCACCGGCGTGCACCTGGAAGCTGATGTCGTGGAAGACGCCGTTGCGGGTGAGGCCGTCCACGGTGAGCAACGCGTCGCCGGTCGCGGGGCGTTCCCGCGGGTACTGCTGCTCGATGGAGCGGCCCACCATGAGCCGTACCAGCTCGTTCTCGGGCGTGTCGGCCGGGACCTGGCCGACGCTCCGACCGTCCCGGATGACGGTCACCCGGTCGCCGAGCGCGGCGATCTCCTCCAGGTGGTGGGTGATGAACACGACCCCGACGCCGTCCTCGCGCAGCCCGCGCACGATGGCGAACAGCTTCTCGACCTCCTCCGAGGTGAGCACGGCGGTCGGCTCGTCCATGATCAGCACGCGCGCGTCCAGGCTGAGCGCCTTGGCGATCTCGACCATCTGGAGGCGTGCGATACCGAGTTCACGGACACGCGCGCGGGGCGACACGTTCAGGCCCACGCGAGCGAGCAGGACCTCCGCGTCCGCCTCCATCTTCTTCCGGTCGATCATCCCGAAGCGGCGCGGCTGGCGGCCCAGGAAGATGTTCTCGGCGACCGTCAGGTCGGGTACCAGGTTGAACTCCTGGTAGATGGTGGCGATACCGAGGCGCTCGGAGTCCTGCGCACTGTGGATGCGCACCTCCTCGCCGCCGGCCAGGATCCGCCCGGCATCGGGGCGGTAGGCACCGGAGAGCATCTTGATCAGGGTGCTCTTGCCGGCGCCGTTCTCACCGAGGAGCACGTGCACCTCGCCGCGGCGCAGGTCGAAGTCGACGCTGTCGAGCGCGACCACGCCCGGGAAGGTCTTGCGAATGCCCTCGATGCGCAGCAACTCGTCCGGGTTGCTCACGACTGGCTCCTGTTCATTACGGGGGACGGCTCTTGCTCTCGCGGAGCCGACGGCTCTCGGGGAGCTGACGGCTCTCGGGAGGCTGACGGCTCTTGGGAAGCCGCAGGCTCCCGGTGGGCCGACTGCTCCCGGCGGCCGGACGACTCTCGGGGTGCGGACGGCTCTCGGGGCGCGGGGACCGGTTCCGCGGGATCCGGCTCGCCGCACGAGCGGCGCACGACGAGCCGGGCGGCGAGGGTGACGGACTCGGCCGCCCGCCCCTCGATACGGTCCACCAGCGCCCGTACGGCGGCCCGGCCCAGGTCGCCCGTGGGCTGGGCGACCGTGGTGACCGGCGGATCGGTGTGCACGAACCACGGGATGTCGTCGAACGCGGCCAGCGCGAGGTCGTCCGGCACCCGCAGCCCGCGCGCGCGGACGGCGTCCAGCGCGCCCAGCGCCATCAGGTTGTCGGCGGCGAAGACGGCCTCGGGCGGCTCGGGCAGGTCCAGGAAGCCCTCGGTGACCCGCCGTCCGCTCTCGGCCTTGAAGTCGCCCTGGCCGATGTAGGCGGCGGGCAGCGGAATCCCGTACTCGGCCATGGCCGCCCGGAACGCCTCGACGCGCTCGCTGCCGGTCGTGATGGCGGCGGGCCCCGCGATGATCGCGAGCCGCCGGTGCCCGAGCCGGTGCAGATGGGCGACGAGATCCCGGATCGCGCCCTGCCCGTCCGCGCGGACCACCGGGACGTCCACGCCCGGGATCCACCGGTCGACGAAGACCATCGGCGTGCCCGACCGCACGGCGTCCAGCATCAGCGACGAGCCGCCGTCGGTCGGCGAGACGAGCAGTCCGTCGATCCGGCGGTCCAGCAGGTTCCGTACGTGATGGTCCTGGAGGTCGGGCCGTTCGTCGGCGTTGCCGATGATGACGCTGTACCCGAGCGCGCGGGCCTCTTCCTCGACGGAGCGGGCCAGTTCGGTGAAGTACGGGTTGAGCACGTCGCTGATGACCAGGCCGAGGGTGTGGGTCTGGTCGGTGCGCAGGGAGCGGGCGACGGCGTTGGGCCGGTAGCCCAGGACGTCGACGGCGGCCAGCACGCGCGCACGGGCGTCCGCGCTGACCGACGGATGGTCGTTCAGGACCCGCGACACCGTGGCGACGGAGACCCCCGCCTCGGCGGCGACGTCCTTGATGCTCGCCATCGCCGTACCACCTCCTTGTGGACACGCTTGAGGACACGTGTGAACACGCCTGTGCACGCCTGTGCACACCTGAACACGCCGTGGAATCGATTACATCGACACGTACGGAGGATTGGAATCGATTACACGGGTCGGAGGCAAGAGGCGGAGGACGGCCGAAACCCAATCGTGACCCGGGGCTGTGCTGAGGTGGGGTCGTGCTGAGGCGGGGCCGCCGTGGGCGTTGCGCCGGGACTGACGCAGCGGAACCTCGACGGCATGGTCATCCGCGCGGACCGTGTCGCCGGCCCCGGCCCCGTCCTTGGCCCCGTCCCCGATGGTGCGGGCCCGTGGTGGTCCGGAAAACACCGGCATCACGGTGAAAACGGAACCCCACTGACGAATCGACGCCCTCGTCCCTACCGCACACGCGACCAGCAAGAATGCATCCCGTCGCCGGACCGTGACGCGGAGTGAACCATCGGGAGGTGGGAGCCGTTACCAAGGGAGAAGTCTGCCGAGCGCTGAAGGAGACCCCCATGGCGAGAATTTCCGATGAAGCTCTTACGAAGCTGCTGAATGAGACAGAAAAAGGTAAATTGCCTCGCGAGAGAGACCTGCGGGTCAGTATAGAGGTAGACGATAATAAAGCGGAGGGGGGTAAAAGAGTTGAATCTTTTTTGCCCCATGACTGGTTTTACAATCAGTCGCAAACAGGGAGGATGCGTCCTTACCCTGCGGGCTTGATTGAAGCACTTGCAAAGCACGACTATAAAATCGAAGAACATCTCGGTGGGTGGCGCATTCGGGAGGTCACATCGAAAGAAGGCAGGGACCGCGACCAAACCAGTAGCTCCCGCAGTCGTGAGGAAAAAAATTCTCCCACTCCGAAGGCTGAGAAGATACCGACCGGCTCTCAAGGCCAGTCGGGCTCGGCCGATGCCAGCCTGAACCGCGAGTACGGATATCGGGTGGGAGTCGGCGCACAGGGTTACGCCATGACCCACGCCCAAGAAAGTGTTCCCTGGGAAGTCCCCGACTTCGAAGAGGAAACCCGCGTCGGAGCCCAGGAGCTCGTGGCAGAAATGTCCGCCGCGTACCCAAATTGGCAGGAATCCCTCTACGGTGCCATCGCCCAGGGCTACCCATCGCAGCAGGGCTTCAATGAAGTGCCGGTCGGTTTCGGGGACCAGGCGGTGCCGGCTGTTCTTTCCAGCCCGTACGGTGCCACTGTCCAGGGCTATCTGCCGCAGGAAGGCTTCAATGAAGTGCCGGTCGGTTTCGGGGACCAGGCGGTGCCGGCTTTTCTTCCCGGCCCGGGCTACGATTTCGGCTACTTGGTGGGACTCGACACACAAGGCGGCCCGGCCCAACCTTACGGCAACTTCTACCAAGCCCCGACCGATATGGGCTACGGCCAAAGCAGTCAGCCACACAACCCCGTCGACGGGCACGCCGTCCTAACTCAGCCTCCGCTCGACCCGGCCGGCCAGTTCGGGACGCACGGAACGGACCAGCACACGACGGACCGAGGCTGGACGGGCCGGCAGTGGCAGATGCCGTCGCAGGGGCAGGTGCCATCGCAGGGGAAGGCACCGACGCGTTGACGGGCCGCCCTGGGTCCGGTGGGGATCCGGTTCCGGCCGTCGTCTGACGGCGGCCCTCTGCCCCGACGCAGACCGCGATGCGGTGGTCGCGCGGCAGCCGGTCCAGGTGTTCGGCGGCGGACTGCTGCACCTCGCGACTTCTTCAAGCGCTGGGGCGAGGAGGTTCCGCGCCCCAGCCTTTCGTCATCGTGAGTCGGCGACCCGACGGCTCACCCGCTCACCTCTCGGTGAACAACTCCACCGCGTCGGTGGCGTGGACGGCGCGTTGGGCCCAGGCTTCGAGCTGGTCGAGGTCGGTGCAGGCGCTCACGCGTTCGCGGACGGCGTCGGGGACGGGGATGCCGCGCCATTCGAGGATGCGGAGAACCATCTCGGCCTTACCTTCGGCGCGGCCCTGTTCCAGTCCTTGTTCCAGTCCTTGTTCGCGGCCTTCTTCGCGGACTTGTTCGGCCAGGGGGTGTCGCCAGAAGTACTGGATCGCCGTCATCAGGTCCCTCCACATCTGTTTCGCCTGGGGATCGACCAGGCATGAGTCGACGAACTGCACGAAGACCGCGGCGCTGTCGGTGTCGACGGTCCGCAGGGCGGCTGCCAGGGATTCCACTACGGCCGCGCCTTGTGGACCCTGTCCGTGTGGCATGGCCGACAGCACCGCAAGGGGTACGTCCTGCTCGGCCTGCCGCTCGTCGGCGATGACCGGCACGTTGTCCGGGCCCAGCACGAGTGGCCGTACGGTCAGCACGTCCCAGCCGGGGAAGCCGAGCCTGATGGGCTGTGAGGCCCACTTGGCGGTGGCGCTGTTCTGGGTGATGGCGATGAGCACGGGCTCGCAGCGGTACTTCTCGAACAAGTACGAGAGGTAGTAGGGCCAGCTGCCCCGTCCCCGATGGTGCGGGCCCGTGGTGGTCCGGAAAACACCGGCATCACGGTGCAAACGGAACCCCGCTGACGAATCGACGCCCTCGCCCCTACCGCACACGCGACCAGCAGCAATGCATCCCGACCGCCTGACGGTGATCCGGAGTGAACCGTTGGAAGGCGGGAACCGTTATCACGGAAGAAGATTGCCGGGCTCTGAAGGAGATCCTCCATGGCGAAAGTTATTTCCGATGAAGCTCTCGCGAAGCTACTGAACGAGAGGGGAAAAGGTAAATTGCCCACGGCGGAGGACCCGCGGGTCAATGTAGAGTTGGACGATTATAAGGTGAGGGGAGGCGGAATAGTAAGGAGAGGTAAAAAAGTCGAATCTTTTTACTTCTACCCCTGGCTTAGGGCCCAGTTGAGAATAGGCAGGAAGCGCCCTTACTCTAAGGACTTGATCGAAGCGCTTGCAAAGCACGGCTATGAACCCGAAGAATTTTTCCATGGATGGCGTCTTCGGGTCGCCGGGTCGGAAAGAGGCCGGGACCACGACCAAACCGGTAACTCCCACAGTCGAGAGGAAGAAAGTTCTCGCACTCCGATGGCTGAGAAGATGCCGACCGGTTCCCCCGGCCAGTTGGGTTTGGCCGATGCCCGCCTGAACCCCGAGTACGGCTATTGGGTGGGAGCCGATGCACAGGGTCACGCCATGACTCACGACCAAGAAAGTGTTCCCTGGGACGTCCCGGACTTCGAAGAGGGAGCCCAGAAGTTCGCGGAAGATTTCCCAAATTGGCAGGAATTCCTCTACGGTGCCACTGCCCAGGACTACCTACCGCAGGTACCGCCGCAAGGATTCAACGAAATGCCGGTCAGTTTCGGGAACCAGGCAGTCCCGGCTGTTCTCCCCGGCCCGGCCTACGATGTCAGCTACCCGGTGGGACCCGGCATACAAGGCGGTCCGGCCCAGCCTTACGGCAACTTCGACCAAGCCGCGACCGATATGGGCTATGGCCAAAGCAGTCAGCCGCACAACCCCGTCGACGGGCACGCCGTCCTAACTCAGCCTCCGCTCGGCCCGGCCGGCCAGTTCGGGACGCACGGAACGGACCGGCACACGACAAACCGAGGCTGGACGGGCCAGCAGTGGCAGGTGCCGTCGCAGGGGCAGATGCCATCGCAGGGGAAGGCCCCGACGCGTTGACGGACTGCCCGGGTCCGGTGGAGATCAAGCGCTGGGGCGCGGAGGTTCCGCGCCCCGCCTCTCGTCATCGTGAGTCGGCGACCCGACGGCTCACCCGCTCACCCCTCGGTGAACAACTCCGCCGCGTCGGTGGCATGCATGGCGTGCTGGGCCCAGATTTCGAGCTGGTCGAGGTCGGTGCAGGCACTCACGCGTTCGCGGACGGCGTCGGGGACGGGGATGCCGCGCCATTCGAGGATGCGGAGAACCATCTCGGCCTTGCCTTCGGCGCGGCCCTGTTCCAGTCCTTGTTCGCGGCCTTCTTCGCGGACTTGTTCGGCCAGGGGGTGTCGCCAGAAGTACTGGATCGCCGTCATCAGGTCCCTCCACATCTGTTTCGCCTGGGGATCGACCAGGCATGAGTCGACGAACTGCACGAAGACCGCGGCGCTGTCGGTGTCGACGGTCCGCAGGGCGGCTGCCAGGGATTCCAGTATGGCGGCGGCCTGCGGTCCGCGCCCGTGTGTCATCGCCGACAGCACCGCAAGGGGTACGTCGCGCTCGGCCTGCCGCTCGTCGGCGATGACCGGCACGTTGTCCGGGCCCAGCACGAGTGGCCGTACGGTCAGCACGTCCCAGCCAGGGAAGCCGAGCCTGATGGGCTGTGAGGCCCACTTGGCGGTGGCGCTGTTCTGGGTGATGACGATGAGCACGGGCTCGCAGCGGTACTTCTCGAACAAGTACGAGAGGTAGTAGGGCCAGCTGCCCCGCTTCCGGTCGTCCACCTTGCCCTGGGATTCGACCACGAGGAGGTAGGTCCCCTCGTCGGTCTCGGCCCGCAGCAGGGTGTCCACGCGGCGTTCGACGGGTTCGATCTCGGTGAGGTCCACGTTCAGCGCGGCGATCTCCCGGGGTTCGGGAAACGGCACGTCCAGTACTTGCTGTAACGCCCTCGTCAGCAGTGCCGGGTCCTTCTGGAAGATCCGGTGCAGCGCTTCATGCGATGAGCCGACCATCTGCTCTCCTTTCGTACGATGTGATCAACGAGTCGGGCGCCGGGGCGGCACGGCCGCAGTGGGGCCGTCTACCGTCTGCGGCGGCGTCGTGGCCGGCCGCTCTCCATTTCCCCGCGCCCCTTCGGTGCGCGAGCCGCCCGCTTCAGGCGGCGGCCAGTTCGCACCACACGTATTTGCCCCAGCTGCCCTGTCTGGTCAGCGGCTGCCAGCCCCAGAGGTCCGAGCAGGCCCGGACCAGCGCCAGCCCGCGGCCGTCCTCCAGATCGGAGAGCTGGTCCAACGGGAGCGGCGGCTCCGGAGGTTCGGGGTCGGCGTCCCACGCGCCGATCCGCAGCACCCCCGCCGACCAGCGCACGCGCAGGGCGGCGGGCCCCTTCGTGTGCCGTACGGCGTTGGAGACCAGCTCCGTCGCCAGCAACTCGGCGACATCGACCAGTCCGATCAGGCCGTGGATCGTCAGGATCAGGCGGAGGGTACGGCGACTGACGGTGACGGCGCGTACGTCGTTCGGGATGTAGAGGGAGTACTCCCAGGGTTCCGCGGTGTTTTCGGGCATGGGTGCTCAACTCCGGTTCGACGATGGGTGGTTCGGAACGCCGCGACGAGCGGTGGTGGCCTTGCCGCAGCCGTCATGGCAGGACGGAGCGGTGCGCTTCCGGTGCCCCGGTGATTTCGCAGCGTGTGCGTCGCGTCACCGACGGTAGGGCTTACGTGTAATCCCGGGCAAGTCGATCGCGTAATCTGACCCCCGAACGAGTCGACCAAGTCGGCATGTTGAAGCAGGGAGCGGCGGATGGTCCTCAGGCGCGAACCCACGGCACGTCAATTGCGCCTGGGGGTCGAACTGCGCAGGCTCCGCGAAGCTGCAGGGCTCACCGCTGTCGAGGCGGCGGCGTTACTTGGTGTGAATCGGGTCCAGATCAGCCAGATCGAATCCGGACTTGTGGGCGTGAGTGAGCAGCGCCTGCGGCGCGTTGCGACCCAATATGGGTGCACCGACCTGAAGTTCATCAACGCACTGGTCGCGATGGCTACCGACCGAACGCGTGGCTGGTGGGAGGAGTACAGGGGTCTGCTTCCCACGTCGTTCCTTGATCTTGCTGAATTGGAGCACCACGCCAACTGTCTGCGTGAGGTAGCGATCCTGTACGTGCCGGGACTTCTGCAAACAGAGGAATACGCTCGCGCGGTCTTCTCCGCCAGAGTGCCGGAACTTGGCCATGATGAGCTTGAGTTGCGCGTCCAACATCGAATGGGGCGTCAGCGCGTCGACATCCCGTACCAGGCGGTGGTCCACGAGTCGGCCTTGCGCATCAGGGTCAGTGGCCGTGAGGCCGCCAAGGATCAGCTTCTCCAACTCCTGGAGCTTTCCGAAGCGGACAACGTCACCGTGCGTGTCGTCCCATTTGACCTCGACGGCTTCGCTGGAGCGGCGAGCGCAATGACATATGCGGACGGCTCTGTTCCCAGGATGGACACAGTGGTGCGTGACGTACCTCACGGCTCAGCCTTCATTGACACTGAAGCACAGCTCAGCGCCTTTCGAACGCGCTTCCGTAAAGTGGAGGTCGTATCGCTGGACGCTGAGCGATCGCGTGACTTCATCAACCGGTTAATGAAGGAGCTGTGAGGTACTCCGTGGACAACTGGCGGAAGTCGTCCTACTCGGGCCCTGACGACGGCAACAACTGCGTGGAGATCGCCCACTTGCCCGCTCATATCGCGGTCCGCGACTCCAAGGCTCCGGCCAAGGCGATCCTTGCCTTCCCGACCGTGGCCTTCATAGCCTTCGTCGATGGCCTCAAGGTGGACAACTGGCGGAAGTCGTCCTACTCGGGCCCCGGCGACGGCAACGAGTGCGTGGAGATCGCAAGCTCCTCCACTGATGTCGCCGTCCGCGACTCAAAGGCGCCGGCCAGAGCCACCCTCACCTTCCCCCCCGACGCCTTCACCACCTTCCTCGAAGCACTCAAGAAGAACCCCCGCCGCTGACCTCGGTCCGCGGCGGGGGCCGGCGCGCCGGACGGCGGCTCATGCACGGATGATCTTGCTGACCAGTTCGTCGTTCCACTGCACGTACTCGACACCCGCTCCGTCGGCGTGGCGGGCGTACAGGAAACGTCCGGTCGGGCCCGCGGTCGCGGGGGTCGTGATCGTGGCGTCCGCGGACTTCAGGGTCGCCTGGAGGGCGTCGAGGTCCTCGACGACGACCGTGGCGGTGGCGTGGTCGTACTTCGCGCGTTCCTCGGCCGGCCCCGCGATCACCAGAAAGTCGCCGATGGCGGCGAGGCCGACCGACTCGAAGGCCAGTCGCAGGTGGGGCTGCTCGCCGGTGAGCTGCTGCAAGAGGGGCAGCGCCTGGTCGAGGTCGTCGGTCCACAGGCGTGCGTATGTCTTCAAAATGGCCATGTCTGTCTCCCATAGATCACTTCTGGTTACTCGGGAACCGTAGGTGAGTATGCTCTGACGTGGAAGAATGCACTTTTTGGTGAGAGAGGCACCTCATGGAAACCGAGCAGAGCCGACGTCCGCCGGAGGACGCGGACGAGACCCGCGTCCACTCCCTGGCGCAGGAGATCTTTTCGGGGACCGCCAGCAAGTGGGCTCTGCTGGTCATCAATACCCTCCGCACCCGGACGCTGCGGTTCACCGATCTGATGACCGAGGTGGAGGGCGTCAGCCACAAGATGCTCACCCAGACCCTGCGCGGGCTGGAGAGGGACGGAGTCATGCACCGGACCGTCCACGCGACGGTGCCGCCTCGCGTGGACTACCGCCTCACCGAGGCGGGCCTGGAGCTGCGCGACAGGATCAACGGCATGTGTACCTGGACCCGCCGCTACCTGGACGAGATCGAATCCGCGCGCCGCCGCTTCGACGACGGCCAGTGAGCGCCAACGCGGCGAGCGCGTAAGGGACGTGAGTTCGCGTATCCCGAAAGCACCGTCGTCATCACCGTCGTCCGATGGACCGTTGCTCCGCACCGGCGGCGAGCCGACCCGCTCGGTCGGGAAGGCTGTCCGCAAGCCGGTCCGCCAGCCGCTCCACACGGACCTGGTCAACCCCATGACGCCGTCGAGCGGACCTCGCGGCGCATGTGCGCCCTCGTCACCGGCGACCGGAACGGCGGGTCGGCGGCAGGTCGCCTGCCGGACGGCGCTGTCACCGCCCGGCGGTACCGTCGGGGCATGGTGCAGCAGGTGGGGAACGCGACGGGCGAACGGAAGCTCGCCGTGGTCGAAGGTGTGCTGGAGCGGATCACGTACGCCAACGAGGAGAACGGCTACACCGTCGCCCGCGTGGACACCGGCAGAGGCGCCGCGGACCTGCTCACGGTGGTCGGCGCGCTGCTCGGCGCGCAAGTCGGCGAGTCGCTGCGGATGGAGGGCCGCTGGGGCTCCCACCCGCAGTACGGCAAGCAGTTCACCGTCGAGAACTACACCACCGTGCTGCCGGCGACCGTGCAGGGCATCCGGCGTTACCTCGGTTCGGGTCTGGTCAAGGGCATCGGGCCGGTCTTCGCGGACCGCATCACCCAGCACTTCGGCCTGGACACGCTGCGGATCATCGAGGAGGAGCCGAAGCGGCTGATCGAGGTGCCCGGCCTCGGCCCGAAGCGCACCGGGAGGATCGCCGACGCCTGGGAGGAGCAGAAGGCGATCAAAGAGGTCATGCTCTTCCTCCAGACCGTCGAGGTGTCCACGTCCATCGCCGTGCGGATCTACAAGAAGTACGGTGACGCGTCCATCTCCGTGGTGAAGAACCAGCCGTACCGGCTGGCCGCCGACGTCTGGGGCATCGGGTTTCTCACGGCTGACAAGATCGCCCAGTCCGTCGGCATTCCGCACGACAGCCCGGAGCGCGTCAAGGCGGGCCTCCAGTACGCGCTGTCGCAATCCACCGACCAGGGCCACTGCTTCCTGCCCGAGGAACGGCTCATCGCCGACGCCGTGAAGCTGCTCCAGGTCGACACCGGCCTGGTCATCGAGTGCCTGGCGGAGCTGGCCGAGCCGGCGGAGGAAGGCTCCGATCCGGGCGTCGTACGGGAGAAGGTGCCAGGACCCGACGGCGGTGAGCCCGTCACCGCGGTCTATCTCGTCCCCTTCCACCGGGCCGAACTCTCCCTCGCGGCCCAGCTGTCGCGCCTGCTGCGCACCGACGAGGACCGGATGCCGGTCTTCCGGGACGTCGACTGGGACAAGGCCCTCGGCTGGCTCAAGGGGCGCACCGGCGCCGACCTCGCGCCCGAGCAGGAGGCCGCCGTGCGGCTGGCGCTGACCGAGAAGGTCGCCGTCCTCACCGGCGGCCCCGGGTGCGGCAAGTCCTTCACGGTCCGTTCCATCGTGGAGCTGGCCCGCGCCAAACAGGCCCGGGTCGTGCTCGCCGCGCCCACCGGCCGGGCCGCCAAACGGCTGGCCGAGCTGACCGGCGCCGAGGCGTCCACCGTGCACCGGCTGCTGGAGCTGAAGCCGGGCGGCGACGCGGCGTACGACAAGGACCGCCCGCTGGCGGCCGACCTGGTCGTCGTCGACGAGGCGTCCATGCTGGACCTGCTGCTCGCCAACAAACTGGCCAAGGCGGTGCCTCCGGGCGCCCACCTGCTGTTCGTCGGGGACGTCGACCAACTGCCCAGCGTCGGCGCGGGCGAGGTGCTGCGGGACCTGCTGGCCGACGGCAGCCCGATGCCGTCCGTCCGGCTCACCCGGGTCTTCCGGCAGGCCCAGCAGTCCGGCGTGGTGACCAACGCCCACCGCATCAACTCAGGGCAGCATCCGCTCACCGACGGCATGAAGGACTTCTTCCTCTTCGTCGAGGACGACACGGAGGAGGCCGGCCGCCTCACCGTGGACGTGGCCGCGCGCCGTATCCCGGCCCGGTTCGGGCTCGACCCGCGCCGGGACGTGCAGGTGCTCGCGCCGATGCACCGCGGCCCGGCCGGCGCGGGCACCCTCAACGGGCTGCTCCAGCAGGCCGTCACACCCGCCCGCCCGGACCTGCCGGAGAAGCGGTTCGGCGGCCGGGTCTTCCGCGTCGGCGACAAGGTCACCCAGATCCGGAACAACTACGAGAAAGGGGAGAACGGCGTCTTCAACGGCACCGTGGGCGTGGTCACCTCGCTCGACCCGGTCGAGCAGCGGCTGACGGTGCTGACCGACGAGGACGAGGAGGTGGCGTACGACTTCGACGAACTGGACGAGCTGGCCCACGCGTACGCGGTGACCATCCACCGCTCGCAGGGCAGCGAGTACCCGGCGGTGGTGATCCCCGTCACCACGGGGGCCTGGATGATGCTTCAGCGGAATCTGCTCTACACGGCGGTCACCCGCGCGAAACGGCTGGTCGTGCTCGTCGGTTCGCGCAAGGCGATCGGCCAGGCGGTGCGCACCGTGTCGGCCGGACGGCGGTGCACGGCCCTCGCCTTCAGGCTGGAGCACCGAAAATGATCGATCAAATCGGTCGGGAAGGTCACAGAGGCCACAGGGGACTTCCAGATGGGCGGACAACGGGGCAGGATGAGCAAGTTGGCGGCACTGAGTGCCGCCGATAAGCCCAATGGTCGACCCCGAGTGCACTCTCCTGAGCCAAATGGGGGATGGTAGAGACAGTCAGGGCACCTCGAAGATGAGGCACTACGCCGGTGAGGGAAGACGTGAGCGACAACTCTGTAGTACTGCGGTACGGCGACGGCGAGTACACCTACCCGGTGATCGACAGCACCGTCGGTGACAAGGGCTTCGACATCGGGAAGCTCCGCGCCCAGACCGGTCTGGTGACTCTGGACAGCGGTTACGGCAACACGGCCGCCTATAAATCCGCTGTCACCTACCTCGACGGCGAGGCGGGCATCCTGCGGTACCGGGGTTACCCGATCGAGCAGCTGGCGGAGCGCTCCACCTTCCTGGAGGTGGCGTACCTGCTGATCAACGGCGAGCTGCCGACCGTGGACGAGCTGACCACGTTCAAGAACGACGTGACGCAGCACACGCTGCTGCACGAGGACGTCAAGAACTTCTACACGGGCTTCCCGCGCGACGCCCACCCGATGGCCATGCTGTCGTCGGTCGTCTCGGCGCTGTCCACCTTCTACCAGGACAGCCACAACCCGTTCGACGAGAAGCAGCGCAACCTCTCCACCATCCGCCTGCTCGCCAAGCTTCCCACCATCGCTGCGTACGCCTACAAGAAGTCGATCGGCCACCCGTTCGTCTACCCGCGCAACGACCTCGGTTACGTCGAGAACTTCCTCCGCATGACCTTCTCGGTCCCGGCCGACGAGTACGAGCCGGACCCGGTCGTCGTCGCCGCCCTCGACAAGCTGCTCATCCTGCACGCCGACCACGAGCAGAACTGTTCGACCTCCACGGTCCGCCTGGTCGGCTCCTCCCAGGCCAACATGTTCGCGTCGATCTCGGCCGGCATCTCCGCCCTGTGGGGTCCGCTGCACGGCGGCGCCAACCAGTCCGTCCTGGAGATGCTGGAGGGCATCCAGGAGAGCGGCGGTGACGTCGACACCTTCATCCGCAAGGTGAAGAACAAGGAGGACGGCGTCCGCCTGATGGGCTTCGGCCACCGGGTCTACAAGAACTTCGACCCGCGCGCCAAGATCATCAAGGCTGCCGCGCACGACGTTCTCTCGGCCCTCGGCAAGTCCGACGAACTGCTCGACATCGCCCTCAAGCTGGAGGAGCACGCCCTCTCCGACAGCTACTTCGTCGAGCGCAAGCTCTACCCGAACGTGGACTTCTACACCGGCCTGATCTACCGCGCCATGGGCTTCCCGACGGAGATGTTCACCGTCCTGTTCGCCCTCGGCCGGCTGCCGGGCTGGATCGCCCAGTGGCAGGAAATGATCAAGGAGCCGGGTTCCCGTATCGGCCGCCCGCGCCAGATCTACACGGGCGTCGTGGAGCGGGACTTCGTGCCGGTCGAGGGGCGCTGACACCCCGCCGGTGAAGGGCGGCCCGGTCCCCACGGGGGCGGGGCGGCCCCGGACGTGCCCCTTCGGCTCCGCGGCCCCTCCGGCCCGCGAGCCGGAGGGGCGCGTCTGCGTTGTCTGTGTCGTCGTCTGTGGCGCCTGTGCGGCCTGCGCTGTCCGCGCCGCCTCAGGAGCGGGAGGAATCCCGTAGTCCCCGATGTCCCGCGGTCCCGATGTCGTGCAGATCCGATGTCCCTCAGGCCCGTTGTCGTACAGACCCGATGTCGTACAGACCCGATGTCCCGCAGAATCCCCGCGGAATCCCACGGACGCAGAAGGCGCCCTGGAACGCCGGTCCCCCCACGGGCCGACGACCAGGGCGCCTTCCCGTGTCCCGGTACGGATTCCCCCCACGGGATCCGGCCGGGCGCTTGCGAAAGCAGCGCCTGAATCGCTGCGTGAGCACAACGAGCAAAACCCGCCGTGCTCCAGTGATGCGTGCATCTGCCGGGACCCGTACAGACCGGGAGGGCCGCTCAAAGCTTCCCGGTGTACGTGCCCCGGCAACGCATCTCTGAGGAAGTCCCCCAAGACATCCTCAGATGCCAGCCGACGCCCCCCAAGACGTCGCCTGGCACCGTCAACTTAGACCGTCGAACCCCTTCGATGGTTACGTTCACATCACTGTGATCTGCGTCTCCTGCATATGTCCGTTAGATGCGCAAGGGCCCCGATATGGCAATCGGCGCTCAAGCGTGAGGATGATGCATGAGCCTTGTGGAGAGCTTATGTGAGGTGCGCTGCGGACTCCAGGGGGCCCCTGCCTCGACTTCGACGTACTGTCGGTAACTTTTGCCGTACTCACCGAAACCTCCGTGATCATCCGGTTCGGTGGGGCGGCTGTGCGTCGGGTCGCGTGCCACCGCCCGGCCCGACGTCGGTAGCCGGTGGCCGGGCGGGGTGTGGCGGGCGGGGTGTGGCGGGCGCTGGGGCGGTCGGCTCAGACCGTGCCGACCAGTTCGAAGCCGGCCTCGTCGACGGCGTCGCGGACGGCCTTCTCGTCGAGCGGTGCGGCGGAGGCGACGGTGACCTCGCCGGTCGAGGCGACGGCCTGCACCGAGCTGACGCCGGGGATCTCGGAGATCTCGGCGGAGACGGCGCCCTCGCAGTGTCCGCAGCTCATCCCGCTGACCTTGTAGACGGTGGTGACGGTGGCCGCGTCGTCGATCTGGGTGGTCATGTCTTGCTCCTCGTCGAGGCAGGTGGGGCCGATGGGCTCCACAGTGGGGCCTGCATTCTGCAGATTATACCCCCAGGGGGTACATACCCAGGAGGCAGGCCGCACGCGCCTCGCTCTCACGTCGAGTCGCGGTCGTGTCCCTTGGGCGTGCGCAGCGCCAGGACCGCGCAGAGCAGGGAACCGGCGAACAGCAGCAGAGCCGCCAGTGACCTGGCGTTCTCCGCCGCGTAGGCGAAGAGGGCCGCCAGCACCGGCACGGCCGGCACGTACCACAGCCGGCGGCGCCACCGGCTCGCGCGGCCCCGGCGTCGCGCGGGCGGGGACCGCCGCGGGCCGGGGATGCGGGCCCGGGGTGCGCCGGGCGGCGGCGAGTGGGTCACGGCGGCGGGTCCCCTCGGAGGCGGTTATCCGCACCCTACGCAGACGTGCCCCGCGCCGCAGTCCGGGAGCCGCCGCCGGAGTTCCCGGCCCGGCCGTCCCGCGGCCGGACGGCGTCCAGGGGTGCCCCGAGGAGCCCGTCGAGGAGTCCGCCAAGACAATGGCCCTCCAGTGGAGTGCCGGCGAGCGCTCGGCACGGACGGACCGGACAGAGGAGCAGAGGCGGATGCGGGCTGTGGTGTTCGAGCGGTACGGGGAGCCCGCCGAGGTCCGGGAGGTGGCGGATCCGGAGCCGGCGGAGCACGGGGTCGTGGTGCGGGTCGAGGCGACCGGCCTGTGCCGCAGCGACTGGCACGGCTGGATGGGTCACGACCCGGACGTCACCCTGCCGCACGTGCCCGGTCATGAACTGGCCGGAGTCGTCGAGGCGGTGGGCGCCCGGGTGACCGGCTGGCACCCAGGCGACCGGGTCACCGTGCCCTTCGTCTGCGCCTGCGGCAGCTGCCCGGCCTGCGCGGCGGGCGACCAGCAGGTGTGCGAGCGGCAGACCCAGCCCGGCTTCGACCGCTGGGGCTCGTTCGCCGAGTACGTGGCGCTCGACCACGCCGACGTGAACCTGGTCGGCGTTCCCGACGGGATGTCCTACGCCACCGCCGCCGCCCTCGGCTGCCGTTTCGCGACCGCCTTCCGCGCGGTGGTGCAGCAGGGCCGGGTGGCGGCGGGGGAGTGGGTCGCGGTGCACGGGTGCGGCGGCGTGGGCCTGTCGGCGGTGATGATCGCGGCGGCGGCCGGGGCACGGGTGGTCGCCGTGGACGTGTCGGCCGGGGCCCTGGACCTGGCGCGCTCGTTCGGCGCGGCGGAGTGCGTCGACGCCACGGGCACCGCGGACCCGGCGGCGGCGGTGCGCGAGCTGACCGGCGGCGGCGCCCAGCTGTCCCTGGACGCGCTCGGCTCCCCGGCCACCTGCGCGGCCTCGGTGGGCGGGCTGCGCCGCCGCGGCCGGCACGTCCAGGTGGGCCTGCTGCCCTCCGCGGACGGCAGCACGCCGGTCCCCATGGCCCGCGCCATCGCCCTGGAGCTGGAACTCCTCGGCAGCCACGGCATGGCCGCACACGCCTATCCGGCGATGCTGGAACTGGTCCGGGCGGGGGTGCTGCGCCCCGACCGGCTGGTGACCGCGACGATCCCGCTGGGCGCGGCACCGGCCGCGCTGGCGGCGATGGGCGCGGCACCGGGCGCGGCAGGGGCCGGAGCGGCGGGGGCGGCAGCGGCGGAAGCCGGGGGAGCGGGGGCCGGGCGGGCGGGGGTCACGGTCATCGAGCCGTGGGCCTGAGAGCCGTCCGCTCCCGCACGCCCGGCGGCGTCAGTCCTGGCGTCGGCTGCGGTTGCGGGGGCGGGAGGCGACCCAGGCGCGGACGGTGTCCGCGTACCAGTAGGGCTTGCCGCCCTCCACGTGGTCGGGCGGGGGCAGCAGCCCGTGTTTGCGGTAGGACCGTACGGTGTCCGGCTGCACCCGGATGTGTGCCGCGATCTCCTTGTAGGACCAGAGCCTTCGGTCGGTCATTGAGTCGCACCTCCCTGCGCGCGCCGCGGCGGCGACCGGGGCGGCCGTCGGAGGAGCCGGGCGCTGCGCTGGCGATCACCAGCCTGTGCTCGGTGAACGACGCGGCGTGCGTACGGGAAAGTGGCTGTAGGCCAGGTGTGACCAAGGATCCGCTTAGGTGTGACGTGTGTGACAGAAAGCGGGTATCTGTGACAAAGGCGATACCGGAGCGTGCGGCGGAGCGGGTGCCGTCAGGCGCCGCAGGACCGCAGGAACGCCCGGGTCCGCTGGGCGATCGGCAGCGGCCGGTCCGGCTCGCAGGGGTACATGTCCTGCTCGACGATCGCGAACAGGTCGACGTCCAGCTTCCCGGCCGCCTCCAGGACCGGGCCGAGCGCGGGCACGCCGGACGGGGGCTCGACCATCACGCCCTTGGCGACCGCGGGCCCGAAGGGGATCTCGTTCGCCCGTACCTCGGCCAGGATCTCCGGGTCCACCTGCTTGAGGTGCAGGTAGCCGATCCGCTCGCCGTAGGTCTCGATCAGCTTGACGCTGTCCCCGCCGCAGTACGCGTAGTGCCCGGTGTCCAGGCAGAGCGACACCAGCGAGGAGTCGGTGCCGTCGAGGAAGCGGACGACGTTCTCCTCGCTGTCGATGTGGGTGTCGGCGTGCGGGTGGACGACGATCTCCAGGCCGTAGCGCTCGCGCACCTCCCGGCCGAGCCGCTCGGTCTGTGAGGTGAGATTGCGCCACTGCTCGGGCGTGAGCGTGTCCGGCTCCAGCACCTCGCCGGTCTTGTCGTCGCGCCAGAAGGACGGGATGACGACCAGGTGCCGGGCGCCCATGGCCTGGGTGAGGGCCGCGATGTCGGAGACGTGCGCCCAGGTCTTGTCCCACACCGCCGGGCCGTGGTGCAGGCCGGTGAAGACGGTGCCCGCCGACACCTTCAGGCCGCGCCGGGCGGTCTCCTCGGCGAGGACGGCCGGATCGGACGGCAGGTACCCGTACGGGCCCAGCTCGATCCACTCGTACCCGGACTGGGCGACCTCGTCGAGGAAGCGCTGCCAGGGCACCTGCTGGGGATCGTCGGGGAACCACACGCCCCAGGAGTCGGGCGCCGATCCGACACGGATGCGGGACAGGCCGGGCACGGGAGACTGAGGTGGCAATGACGTCATGGCCGCCAGCGTGCGGCGCGGAGAGGAGAGGTGTCAAGGTCTGGTCCGAATGTCTGGACAAAGTATTGACAGGGCTCCCCGAACGGGACTACAAACCGGGGGTGAGCCACGTGCCGAGGAAGGGAAGCCGATGGCGTACGACCTGATCACCATGGGGCGGATCGGGGTGGACCTGTATCCGTTGCAGACCGGAGTGCCGCTCGCCCAGGTGACGTCCTTCGGCAAGTTCCTCGGCGGATCGGCGACGAACGTCGCGGTCGCCGCGGCCCGCCTCGGCCGGAGCACCGCTGTGATCACCCGCACCGGCGACGACGCCTTCGGCGCCTACCTGCACGAGGCCCTGCGCGGCTTCGGTGTCGACGACCGCTGGGTGACCCCGGTCCCCGGCCTGCCGACCCCGGTCACCTTCTGCGAGGTCTTCCCGCCGGACGACTTCCCGCTCTACTTCTACCGGCAGCCCAAGGCGCCCGACCTGGAGATCGACGTCCACGGACTGGACCTCCAGGCCGTACGCGACGCCCGTATCTTCTGGGTCACCGGCACCGGCCTGAGCGAGGAGCCCAGCCGCACGGCGACCCTGGCCGCCCTCGCCCACCGCGACAGGGCCGCCACCACGGTCTTCGACCTCGACTGGCGCCCCATGTTCTGGTCCGACCCGGACGCGGCCCGCCCCTTCTACGCCGAGGCGCTGCGGCACACCACCGTCGCCGTCGGCAACCTCGACGAGGTGGAGGTCGCCACCGGCGTCCGCGAGCCGCACGCCGCCGCCCAGGCGCTCCTGGCCGCCGGTGTCGAGATCGCCGTGGTCAAGCAGGGCCCCAAGGGTGTCCTCGCGGTCAGCCGGAGCGGCGAGTCCGCCGAGGTGCCGCCGCTGCCGGTCACCGTCCTCAACGGACTCGGCGCGGGGGACGCCTTCGGCGGCTCCCTCTGCCACGGCCTGCTGGCCGGCTGGGACCTGGAGACGATCATGCGGCACGCCAACGCGGCCGGCGCCATCGTCGCCTCCCGCCTGGAGTGCTCCTCCGCGATGCCCACCTCCGACGAGGTGGACGCCGCCCTCGCGGCGGGAGCGGTGCTGTGACCGCCACCGCCGGGACCACCGGCACCCGCCAGGCCACCACCGCCACGACCACCGGCACCCTCCGGGACGGCGGGCGCCCGAGCGTGGACGTCTCCGCGCTGGTGCGCACCCGCACCCAGCGCCCCGAGGAAGTCGCCGAGGCCGCGGCCCGCCGCCCGCGCCGCCCGCTGCTGGGCGACAGCGGCCGGCTGATGATCGTCGCCGCCGACCACCCGGCCCGCGGCGCCCTCGGCATCGGCGGCCGCAAGCTCGCCATGGCCAACCGCGCCGACCTGCTGGAGCGGCTGTGCCTCGCGCTGTCCCGCCCCGGTGTGGACGGCGTCCTCGCCACCGCCGACATCCTCGACGACCTGCTGCTGCTCGGCGCCCTCGACAACAAGATCGTCATGGGTTCCATGAACCGCGGCGGCCTCCAGGGCGCCGCCTTCGAACTCGACGACCGCTTCACCGGCCACCGCCCCGAGGACATCGAGCGCCTCGGTTTCGACGCGGGCAAGCTGCTGCTGCGCATCGACTACTCCGACCCCGGCTCGCTGACCACCCTGGAGTCCACCGCCCGCGCCATCGACGCGATGGCCGAGCGCCGGCTGCCGGTGTTCGTCGAGCCCTTCATCAGCCGCCGCACCCCCGAGGGACGGGTGAAGAACGACCTGTCCGCCGAGGCCGTCACCCGCTCCATAGCCATCGCCTCGGGCCTCGGCGGCACCTCCGCCTACACCTGGCTGAAGGTCCCGGTCACCGAACACCCCGACGACATGGCCGAGGTCATGGCCACCTCCACGCTGCCCGCCGTGCTGCTCGGCGGCGAGATCGGCGACACCCCCGAGGACCAGGAGGCGGCGTACGAGAAGTGGCGCGGCGCGCTCCGGCTCCCCACCGTGCGGGGTCTGGTGGTCGGCCGCTCGCTGCTGTATCCGGCGGACGGGGACGTGGCCGCCGCCGTGGACACCGCCGTCGGACTGCTGTGAGGGCCGCATGACCAGCAACGACCTGTACGTCCCCCAGGGGTCGACCGCGGGCGACCAGTACGCGCTCGACATCGGCCCCGAACGGGCCGCCCTGACGCACAGCAGCCTGCGCGTCGTCGAACTGTCCCCCGGTGCCACCCATATGTTCACCTCCGGGGACAGCGAATGGATCGTGCTTCCGCTCAGCGGCGCCTGTACCGTGCGGGTGGAGGACGAGGAATTCCAAATCCGCGGCAGGGAGAGCGTGTTCGCCTCCGCCTCGGACTTCGTGTACGCGCCCCGGGACGCCCGGGTCCAGATCGCCTCCGGCGCGGGAGGCCGCTTCGCCCTGGCAGGAGCGAAGTGCGAGCGACGACTCCCCGCCCGCTACGGCCCCGCGCCGGAGGTCCCCGTCGAACATCGCGGCAGCGGCACCAGCGCCCGTCTGGTGCGCAACTTCGCCTCCGCCGACGCGTTCGACTGCGACAAGCTGATCGCCGTGGAGGTCATCACCCCCGGCGGCAACTGGTCCTCGTACCCGCCGCACAAGCACGACGAGCACCGGCCGGGCGAGGAGTCCGAGCTGGAGGAGATCTACTACTTCGAGATCGACGGTCCGCACGGTCTCGGCTACCAGCGGGTGTTCCCCTCCCGCGCGGGCGGGGCCGACGTCCTCGCCGAGGTCCGTTCCGGTGACGTCGTCCTCGTACCCGACGGCTGGCACGGCCCCGCCATCGCCCAGCCCGGCCACGACATGTACTACCTCAACGTCATGGCGGGACCGGGCGCGACACGGGAGTGGCGGATCTGCTTCCACCCAGACCACGTAGAGAGCACAGGGGGGTACCGATGACCGCGACGACCTCAACGACCGCAACGACCGCAACGACACGGCTCACCGTCGCGCAGGCGCTCGTCCGCTTCCTGTCCGCCCAGTACACGGAGCGGGACGGCGAACGGCAGCGGCTGATCGGCGCGACCTGGGGCATCTTCGGGCACGGCAACGTCGCCGGGATCGGGCAGGCGCTCGTCGAGTACGCCGACGTCATGCCCTACCACCAGGGCCGCAACGAGCAGTCCATGGTGCACGCGGCGGTCGGCTACGCGCGCCAGTCGGGCCGGCTGTCCACGCACGCGGTGACGACGTCCATCGGCCCCGGCGCCACCAACCTGGTCACCGGTGCCGCACTGGCCACCATCAACCACCTCCCGGTCCTGCTGCTGCCCGGCGACGTGTTCGCCACCCGCCCCGCCGACCCGGTGCTCCAGCAGCTCGAAGTCCCCTACGCGGGCGACCTGTCGGTCAACGACAGCCTGCGCCCGGTCTCCCGGTACTTCGACCGGATCAACCGGCCGGAGGCCCTGATCCCGGCCGCGTTGCAGGCCATGCGGGTCCTCACCGACCCCGTGGAGACCGGCGCCGTCACCCTCGCCCTGCCGCAGGACGTGCAGGCCGAGGCGTACGACTGGCCCGAGGAGTTCTTCGCCGACCGGGTGTGGACCGTGCGCCGGCCGCAGGCCGACCCGGTCGAACTCGCCGCCGCCGTGCAGGCGGTCCGCGCGGCCCGGCGCCCCCTCGTCGTCGCGGGCGGCGGCGTCCACCACAGCCGTGCCGAGGAAGCGCTGGCCGAGTTCGCCGCGGCCACCCGCATCCCGGTCGCGTCCACCCAGGCCGGCAAGGGCTCGCTCCGCCACGACCACCCGCAGGACGTCGGCGGCATCGGCCACACCGGCACGGCGACCGCCGACGAACTGGGCCGCACCGCCGACCTGGTGATCGGCGTCGGCACCCGCTACACCGACTTCACCACCGCCTCCGGCACCCTGTTCGACAACCCGGACGTCCGCTTCCTCAACCTGAACATCGCGGCCATCGACGGCCACAAGCTCGCCGGGCTGCCGCTCGTCGCCGACGCCCGGGACGCGCTGCGCGCGCTGACCGCGGCGCTGGCCGAGGACGGCCGGCGGGTCGCCGACTCGTACGTCGCCGAGTACACCGACGACAAGGAACGCTGGGAACAGCGCGTCGACGCCTGCTACGAGGCCGACGAGCCGGACGTCCGGCCCACCCAGTCGCAGGTCCTCGGCGCGCTCGACGCGATCGTCGACGAGAGCGACATCCTCATCAACGCGGCCGGATCGCTCCCCGGCGACCTGCACAAACTGTGGCGGGCCCGGTCCCGGGACCAGTACCACCTGGAGTACGGCTACTCCTGCATGGGCTACGAGATCCCCGCCGCCATCGGGGTGAAGCTGGCCGCACCCGACCGCCCGGTGTGGGCACTGGTCGGCGACGGGACGTATCTGATGATGCCGACCGAGATCGTCACCGCGGTCCAGGAGGGCGTCGCCATCAAGCTGCTGCTGGTGCAGAACCACGGCTACGCGTCCATCGGCGGGCTCTCGGAGTCGGTGGGCGGCGAACGGTTCGGCACCGCCTACCGGTACCCGGCCGCGGACGGCACCCACACGGGCGCCCCGCTCCCCGTCGACCTGGCCGCCAACGCCGCCAGCCTCGGCATGCGGGTGCTGCGCGCCAAGACCGTGGCGGACCTGCGCACCGCGCTCGCCGAGGCGCGGGCCGCCGACACTCCCACATGTGTCTACGTGGAGACCGAAACGGCCGACACTGTGTCGGGCCCGCCTCCGGCACAAGCCTGGTGGGATGTACCTGTGGCCGAGACCGCCACCCGCCCGTCCGCGGTCAAGGCACGTGAGCAGTACGAACGGAACGTGGCGACCCGACGCCGCCATCTCTGAAGGAGTAACCCGGCCATGACGAAGATCGTCAACCACTGGATCGGCGGCAAGACCGTCGACGGCGCCTCGGGAACGTACGGGCCGGTCACCGACCCGGCGACCGGGGCGGTCACCACCAAGGTCGCGTTCGCGACGGTCGACGAGGTGGACACCGCCGTCGCGACGGCCAAGGACGCGTTCGCGACCTGGGGCCAGTCCTCGCTGGCCAAGCGCACGGAGATCCTCTTCCGCTTCCGCGCGCTGCTGGACGCCCACCGCGACGAGATCGCCGCGCTGATCACCGCCGAGCACGGCAAGGTGCACTCCGACGCGCTCGGCGAGGTCGCCCGCGGCCTGGAGATCGTCGACCTCGCGTGCGGCATCAACGTGCAGCTCAAGGGCGAGCTGTCCACCCAGGTCGCCACCCGGGTGGACGTGGCGGGCATCCGTCAGCCGCTGGGCGTCGTCGTGGGCATCACGCCGTTCAACTTCCCGGCGATGGTCCCGATGTGGATGTTCCCGATCGCCATCGCGTGCGGCAACACGTTCGTGCTGAAGCCGTCCGAGAAGGACCCGTCGGCGTCCGTCCGGATCGCCGAACTGCTGACCGAGGCCGGCCTGCCGGACGGCGTCTTCAACGTCCTGCACGGCGACAAGGTGGCCGTCGACCGCCTCCTGGAGCACCCGGACGTCAAGGCCGTCTCGTTCGTCGGCTCCACCCCGATCGCCCGCCACATCCACACCACGGCCTCCGCGAACGGCAAGCGCGTGCAGGCCCTGGGCGGCGCCAAGAACCACATGCTGGTCCTGCCGGACGCCGACCTGGACGCGGCGGCCGACGCGGCCGTCAGCGCCGCCTACGGCTCCGCGGGCGAGCGCTGCATGGCCATCTCCGCGGTCGTGGCCGTCGGCGCGATCGGCGACACGCTGGTCGAGAAGATCCGCGAGCGCGCCGAGAAGATCAAGATCGGTCCGGGCAACGACCCGACCAGCGAGATGGGCCCGCTGATCACCGCCGTGCACCGCGACAAGGTCGCCTCGTACGTGCGGGGTGCCGCCGCCGAGGGCGCGGAGGTCGTGCTCGACGGCACCGGGTACACCGTCGAGGGCTTCGAGGACGGCCACTGGATCGGCATCTCGCTGCTCGACAAGGTGCCGACCAGCGCGAAGGCGTACCAGGACGAGATCTTCGGCCCGGTGCTGTGCGTGCTGCGCGCCGACACCTACGAGGAGGGCCTGGCCCTCATCAACGCCTCGCCGTTCGGCAACGGCACCGCGATCTTCACCCGGGACGGCGGCGCGGCCCGCCGCTTCCAGCTGGAGGTGGAGGCGGGCATGGTCGGCGTGAACGTGCCGATCCCGGTGCCGGTGGGCTACCACTCCTTCGGCGGCTGGAAGGACTCGCTCTTCGGCGACCACCACATCTACGGCAACGACGGCACGCACTTCTACACCCGCGGCAAGGTCGTCACCACCCGCTGGCCCGACCCGGCCGACGCCCCGGCGGGCGTGGACCTGGGCTTCCCGCGCAACCACTGACGGGATCCCGCCGATCCCGGTGACGGATCCCCGCCGCCGTTCCCGCCCGCCCGTACCGCGTTCGCGGTACGGGCGGGCGGTCGCGTACTCCCGGAGGAGGGGCGGTGCCTCAGACCGGTGGCTGCATCGGTTGTCGGTGGCTGCCCGTACGGTTGAGGGCATGGATCTTCGACTGCCGGGCCGGCGTGTGCTCCGGGGGGCGCGGCGGCTGTGGGCCGCCGCGGCCGTTCTCGTGGTGCTCGTCGGAGCCGGTACCTGGACGGCCGTCGCCGCCGCGGCCGACCCGCCCCGGGTGAGCCGGACCGACCGGGTCATGACCATGGCCGACGGCACCCGCATCGACACCTCCTACTTCACCTCGGCCACCGCGGGCCGCCGCCCCGCCGTCCTGCTGGCGCACGGCTTCGGCGGCAGCAAGAACGACATGCGTACCGAGGCGCAGGACCTGGCCCGGGACGGGTACGCGGTCCTGACCTGGTCCGCGCGCGGCTTCGGCAGGTCGACCGGCCAGATCGGGCTGAACGACCCGAAGCACGAGGTCTTCGACGTCTCCCGGCTCGTCGACTGGCTGGCCGCACAGCCGCAGGTCCAGCTCGACAAGCCGGGCGACCCCCGCGTGGGCATGGCCGGCGGCTCCTACGGCGGCGCGATCTCCCTGCTCGCCGCCGGATACGACCACCGGGTGGACGCCATCGCCCCGGAGATCACGTACTGGAACCTGGCGGACGCCCTGTTCCCGAACGGCGTCTTCAAGAAGCTGTGGGCGGGCATCTTCTTCAACACCGGCGGCGGCTGCGCCAAGTTCGAGCCCACCCTGTGCGCCATGTACGACCGGGTCGCCGAGTCGGGCCGACCGGACGACGCGGCCCGCGCCCTGCTGGAGCAGCGTTCCCCGTCCGCCGTCGCCGACCGGATCAAGGTGCCCACGCTCCTGGTCCAGGGCCAGCAGGACTCCCTCTTCACCCTCGCCCAGTCGGACGCCGCCGAAAAGGCGATCCGGGCGAACGGCGCCCCGGTCGACGTCGACTGGATCGCGGGCGGCCACGACGGCGGCGACATGGAGAGCGGCCGGGTGCAGGCCCGCGTCACGGCCTGGTTCGACCGCTACCTCAAGGGGGAGAAGGGCACCGACACCGGCCCGGCGTTCCGGATCACCCGCGCCGGAGGCGTCGACTCCACCAACGGCACGACCCAACTGCGCGGCGCGAGCGCCGGCCGCTACCCGGGCCTGGAGGCGGGCCGCCGGGAGATCGCGCTCAGCGGCGCCCCGCAGCGGGTGCAGAACCCGGCCGGGGCCAGCCCGCCGGGCGTCTCCGCCCTGCCCGGCCTCGGCGGGGGCGGCCTCGGCCAGCTGTCGGCCCTCGGCGTGGGCGTCTCCCTCGACTTCCCCGGCCAGTACGCCGCGTTCGATTCGGCGCCGGTCGCCGCCGACCTGCGGATCACCGGATCCCCGACGGCCACCGTCCACGTCACCTCGACCACCGACGACGCCGTCCTGTTCGGCAAGGTGTACGACGTCGGCCCCGACGGCACCCAGAAGGTGCTGCCCGAGCAACTGGTCACCCCGCTGCGCGTCACCGGCGCGCGGTCCGGCAAGGACGTCACGGTCACCCTCCCGGCGATCGACCACGACGTGCAGAAGGGCCACCGGCTCCGCCTGGTCCTCGCCTCCACGGACCTCGGGTACGCCTCACCTGCCGCCCCGGCGACGTACACCGTCTCCCTCAAGGGCGGCCTGAGCGTGCCCACGGCCCCGGGCGTGCAGACAGCGGCGGCGCCGCTGCCGTCCTGGGTGTGGTGGCTGCCGCCCGCCGCCGCCGTGCTGGCGCTGGCCCTGCTGCTGACCGCCCGCCGGCGCACGGCGGTCCCCGCGCCCGACCCCGCGCTGGCGGACGTCCCGCTCCAGATCACCGGCCTGAGCAAGCAGTACGCGAGGTCGACCGAACGGTACGCGGTACGGGAGCTGTCCTTCCGTGTGGAGAGGGGCCAGGTGCTCGGTCTGCTCGGGCCGAACGGCGCGGGCAAGACGACGACCCTGCGCATGCTGATGGGTCTGATCACCCCCGACGGCGGCGAGATCCGCGTCTTCGGCCACGCGATCCGGCCGGGCGCGCCGGTGCTGTCGCGGGTCGGTGCGTTCGTGGAGGGCGCGGGATTCCTGCCGCACCTGACCGGCCGCGAGAACCTGGAGCTGTACTGGCGGGCGACCGGCCGCCCCGCCGAGGACGCGCACCTGGACGAGGCCCTGGAGATCGCGGGCCTCGGTGAGGCCCTGGCCCGCGCGGTGCGCACCTACTCGCAGGGCATGCGCCAGCGGCTCGCCATCGCCCAGGCCATGCTCGGCCTGCCCGACCTGCTGATCCTCGACGAGCCGACCAATGGCCTCGACCCGCCGCAGATCCGCGAGATGCGCGAGGTGATGATCCGTTACGCGGCGGCCGGCCGCACGGTGATCGTCTCCAGCCATCTCCTCGCGGAGGTCGAACAGTCCTGCACCCACCTGGTGGTGATGGACCGCGGCCGGCTGGTCCAGGCCGGCCCGGTGGGCGAGATCGTCGGCTCGGGCGACACCCTGCTTGTCGGCCTGGCCGCGGACATCGCGGACCCGCTGGTCGACAAGGTGGCGGCCCTGCCGGAGGTGGAGTCCGCGGTACGCATGGAGGGCGGCCTGCTGATCCACCTGACCCCGGCCCCCACCGCCCCGCCCACGACCGTGGACCTGCTCGCGGACCCGGCCGCGGACCCGGCCATGGTCCCGGCCGCAGCTTCGGCAGCGGGTCCGGGAGCGGACCCGCCCGGGTATCCGGCCGCCGGCCCGCTCACCGACCCGCCCGCCTCCGCCCAGGCCCCCGCCCAGGCCCCCGCCCCGGCCCCCGGCCGGGACTCCGCGGCGGTCGCCGCCAGGCTGCTGGTGGAGCTGGTCCGGCTCGAAGTGCCCGTCGCCTCGGTCGGGCCCCACCGCCGCCTGGAGGACGCCTTCCTCACCCTGATCGGAGGTTCCGCATGAGCACGCTCACCGAGCCCGTCGAGGTGGCCTCCGGCTACCGGCCGGGGCGCACGCTGCCGCTACGGGTGGAGCTGGTCCGGCAGTTGGGCCGCCGCCGCACGCTGATCATGGGCGGGATCCTCGCCGTCCTGCCCTTCGTCCTGGTCATCGCCTTCGCCATCGGCGGCAACCCGGGCGGTCGCACCGGCCAGGTCACCCTCATGGACACGGCCACCGCCTCCGGCGCCAACTTCGCCGCGGTGAACCTGTTCGTGTCCGCGGGCTTCCTCCTGGTGATCCCGGTCGCCCTGTTCTGCGGGGACACGGTCGCCTCGGAGGCGAGCTGGTCCTCGCTGCGCTATCTGCTCGCCGCGCCCGTGCCGCGGGCCCGCCTGCTGTGGTCCAAGCTCGCCGTGGGCCTCGGCCTGAGCCTGGCCGCGATGGTGCTGCTGCCGCTCGTGGCCCTCGCCGTCGGTACGGCCGTCTACGGCTGGGGCCCGCTGGAGATCCCCACCGGCGGCGCGCTGGACCCGGGCACGGCGGCGCAGCGCCTGGTGGTGGTCGTGGCGTACCTCTTCGTGTCCCAACTGGTCACCGCAGGGCTGGCGTTCTGGCTGTCCACGAAGACGGACGCGCCGCTGGGCGCGGTCGGCGGCGCGGTCGGCCTGACCATCGTCGGCAACGTCCTGGACGCCGTCACCGCGCTCGGCCACTGGCGCGACTTCCTGCCCGCGCACTGGCAGTTCGCCTGGGCGGATGCCGTACAGCCGCACCCCGAGTGGTCCGGCATGATCCAGGGCACCGCGATTTCCATAACGTACGCGCTCGTGCTGTTCGCCCTGGCCTTCCGGGGTTTTTCCCGCAAGGACATCGTCTCCTAGGTCAACGGAGGGTCACCCACCGGTCTCGGCGGGCCGCTGCCGTGGCCGGTTCGAGATCCATCCGCAACGCCCCGTGCCGCACGTTCCGGCCGCCTGTGCCGTCACAGTCACAGACGTCGACGTCAACCAGCGCAGGGGGCAGACGAGATGAAGCGGTACCGGACACGGCGGACGCGGGGCGCGCTGCTCGCCCTCGCGGCGGCGGGCGGCCTGCTGCTGACGGGGTGCAGCGGGTACGACGGCACCGGCGCGGCGGACCAGGCCAAGGTGCCGGCCCCGGCGTACGGCGGCAGCTCGGCGCAACAGCAGGAGCGCGGGGGCCAGGACGCCAGGGGTTTCGCGCCCTCCCCGTCCGCCGAGCCCACCGGCGACCTGTCCACCTTCGCCCTGGACGTGGACACGGCCTCGTACGACTACGCCCGCCGCACGCTCGCCGACGGGCGCAGGCCCGACCCGTCGACGGTCCGGCCGGAGGAGTTCGTCAACAGCTTCCGGCAGGACTACCGGCGGCCCGACGGCAATGGCTTCAGCGTCACGGTCGACGGCGCCCGTACCGGGGAGGGCGACTGGTCCCTGGTACGGGTCGGCCTCGCCACCAGGGAGGCCGGAGCGGACGACGCGCGTCCGCCCGCCGCCCTGACGTTCGTCGTGGACGTCTCCGGCTCCATGGGCGAGCCCGGCCGCCTGGACCTCGCCAAGAACTCCCTCGGCGCGATGACGGACCGGCTGCGCGACGACGACTCGGTCGCGCTGGTCACCTTCAGCGAAGAGGCCGAGACGGTGCTGCCGATGACCCGTCTCGGCGACCACCGCGGCCGGGTCCACGAGGCGATCGACGCGCTGGAGACCGAGTCGTCGACCGACCTCGGCGCGGGCGTCGGAACCGGTTACGCCACCGCCGTCGAGGGGCTGCGCCGGGGCGCGACCAACCGGGTCGTGCTGGTCTCCGACGCGCTCGCCAACGACGGGACCACCGACCCGGACGCCATCCTCGAACGCATCGACTCGGCCCGCCGCGAGTACGGCATCACCCTCTTCGGCGTCGGCGTCGGCAGTGACTACGGCGACACGCTGATGGAGCGCCTCGCCGACAAGGGCGACGGCCACACCGTGTACGTCTCCGGCACCGAGGACGCCCGCCGGGTCTTCTGCGAGCAGCTTCCGCGGAACATCGAGCTGACGGCCCGTGACGCCAAGGCCCAGGTCGCCTTCGACCCGCAGACGGTCGCCGAGTTCCGGCTCGTCGGCTACGACGACCGGCGGGTCGCCGACGAGGACTTCCGCGACGACCGGGTCGACGGCGGCGAGGTCGGTCCCGGCCACACCGTGACCGCCCTCTACGCCGTGCGCACCAGGTCCGGCGCCGCCGGCCATCTGGCGACGGCCACCGTCCGCTGGCTCGACCCCGCCACCCGCGACCCGCACGAGGCGTCCGGAGCCCTGGAGGCGGGCGCGCTCCAGGGCTCGGTCTGGTCCGCGGCTCCTCGCTTCCAGGTCGCCGCGGTCGCCGCGTACTTCGCCGACGCGCTGCGCACCGGCGAGGACCGTTCCGGCCGGCTGCCCGGCGCCCCCGGAGCAGACGCTCTGCGCGTGCACGCCGACGAACTGGCGGGCAGCACCGAGGACGGCGCGGTCCGCGACCTCGCCACGGCCATCGGACAGGCGAACCACTCCCTCGACTGAGCCCCCGCGACGGCCGCCGCATCGGCCACTGGCGCGACCTCCTGCCCGCGCACCGGCAGTTCGCCCGGGCGGACGCCGTACAGCCGCGCCCCGAGTGGTCCGGCACGTTTTAGGGATGCATCCGGACCAACGCAAAGAAAGTCGTCAACAATACTGTGAAGTAGCAAATTCAGGGTCTTGATAGAGATATCGGCCAGCCGGCCGTGCCCCAAGCGCACTACCCCAGCGCCCTGGTGCGGGTTGCCAAGAGATCAAATTGTTAACTTCAGGATAATGGCGTGTGAAGAAGTTATGACGTACATTCCTTGCGGGAGTGCCGAGAGCCCTCCTGTCGACTTTCGTCCCGGCTGGATGACGAAGTCTTCGAATTGTGCCGGCGCGTGGAGGGAATCACGGCAGAGCCTTGCGCATTCTGGGCAGTTGTCCTGGGTGCACGGACCACTCGCGGCACGGCAAGTGGAATTCTTACATTTCCGAGGTCGGGGCGAAAGGTGCTCACATGGCTGACTCGGTTGATCGATCGCAAGGTGGTGCTCCAGGGGCAACGGCGAGTGTCGCTTTGGAGCTGTTGGAGGGCGAAGGATCTTCGACGCCGGCCACCGGCAGGGCGACGCGGCGCAGTGCGGACGCGGGGGGCAGCATCTCGGAGGCAGTCCAAAGCTACACCATGGCGTGTGGCATGGGTTTGCTGTCCGGCGGTTTCGTGATCAATAGTGGCTTTCTCAAGGCGGCTGGTCTCGGTCATTTCGCTGCCCGCAACGGAATAAAAGCCCTTGCTGCCCATAACGGGATAAAGACAGGTGAAATCTGGCCTGAAGATGGTAAATTGACCGTAACGAAATTGGCTACCGCCGTCGGTGGTGCTGTGTGGGCAGGCGGGGTAGCGGCCAATAATCACGTCATGCAGACCTGGGGGCCGGCCGTAAATGCCGCCGCAAGTCTCACCTCTGCGGTACTGCAATACTCCCAGGGCGAGGCGGGCTGGGTCAAAGACTTGGTCGGTGTGGCCGAGAACGCCGCGTTCGCGGCCGCAGGCCCTGCTGGAAACCCCGTGGCTCGCACTCTGGCCTTCGGAAGCGCAGCGGCTGGCTTCTTCTTGGAAGCACAGACGGACAAGGGCTTCCTGGGCCATGTACTCGGCGAATGCATGTGGGCTATGGGAGCCGCGACGGAAACCAACTCGCTGGAAGCAGCCGGGGCGGGATTGGTGGCGGCTTCAGAGGTCGCGCGGTTCGTCTACCGAATGTATGAGAACTATGCACGGCCTGTTCCGGAACGGCCTGGCTATGAGCCGATTCGGCAGCCCACCTCCGCCGCCACGACTGGGCCCGCGTCCGGAACGAGCGCTCCTCATTCCGTTAACCCGGTCGCGACAGCCTCCGTTTCGGTCGCGTCGGCAATGTACGGCCGGTTCGCTGACCTGCCTCTGTCACCAGTGTCCAGGGCGGTGTCCCTCCCGGTCTCCCCGATCTTGCCAGGAGCACAGTTGCTTATGCCGGGTATACCCGCTCCTACCTTGTCGCGTCGGGCCTCCGACGGCGGTGAGGTCGCTCCCGCCCGGCCCGGTACTGTCCTGGCCCAGATGCCCGTTCCAGAAAGAACTCTTCCCGCCCCTCTCCGCAGGCACAGCAGGTGACCTTCGTGGCGAGGTGACCTGCCGTGCAGGACACGGCAGGCAGCCGAGTCGTTGTGCTCCAGGTAAGGTCATCTCCTTCTCCGCACGGAGAACGATGGCGCAACGGCCGGAACTCTCCGGTCGGCAGAAGGCGGCACCACCGGCCAGACCGGTAGTGCCGCCTTCTGGTGCGTCCCGGTACCTGCCGGCGTGTGCGGATGACCGCTGCCCCGCCCCAGGTCTCGCAGACGGACCCCGCCCCCGGCGGCTACCCGCCCGCCGGCCGCAGCCGGTACCCGTAGGCGTACGTCCGCCCGGCGTGCAGCAGGTACTTCTCCAACGGGGCCGCACCCCACGAGTTGATGCCGCCGACGCCCATCTGCCGGTGGTTGACCAGCAGCACCGTCTCGGCGCGCGGGGTCAGTTCGTGCGGGTGGCGCGGTCCGTCCAGGTCGGCCGGTGTGTGGTGCAGGGCGCTGGTCTCCAGCAGCGCCGCGCCGTCCGCGGGGTCGGCGGCCACCAGCAGCCCAGTGCCGGAGCGGTCGGTCAGCGACAGCCACCGCACATCGGTCTGGTTGCCCGTCTGCTGCGGCCGTACGTACGGGGCGACCTGCGCGTCCACCGTGGAACGCCAGCGCCCGACGAACGCGGACGTCTTGCGGTCCTGGTAGTTCTCGTGCGGGCCGCGCCCGAACCATTCGAGGCGGTCCGCGCCCGCCGGCACCCGCACCAGCGCGCCCACCATGGGAAGGTCGGGCAGTCCGGCGGGCGCGTCCAGCGTGTGCCGCACCCGCACCTCCCCGTCCCCGCGCACCCGGAACTCCGTGTGCCAGGCGGCGGTCTGCGGCGCGGTCGGCAGGGTGCAGTCGACCGTGACGACGACCTCGCCGGGCGCGGGCTGCTCGGCCCGCACGGCGCTCACCGTCCGCCGCGCGCCCGCGTCCCGCCAGGTCTGCGCGGTCTTCTGGAACCCGCGGCCGATGTCGTTGTCCGTCGGACCGCGCCAGAAGTTGGGCACCGGCCCCTCGGCGAGCAGCGCCCGTCCCCGCCAGGTGTAGTCGGACAGGGTGCCGGAGGTCTTGGACAGCACCACCTCGACGTCCCGCCCGTGCACCCGCACCTCGGCGTCGGTCTCGGTGAGGGTCAGGGCGCCGTCGGCGGGGGAGTCGTCCGGCGCGGGCCGGTGCCAGTCCAACGCGAGCTGTTCGGCGGCCACTTCGTGTCCGGCGGCGGCCCAGCGGGTGTCCTGGCGCAGCACGAAGGAGAGACCGAGGAAGTATTCGGCGCCGGGTTCCGGTGTGCCGGGCCGGCGGTACGGGACGCGGACGACGGCCTCGGCGCCGGGTGCCGCCTCGGGCGCCGCGAGCGTGCCGTGCTGCACGGTCGTACCGTCCCGGGTCACCGACCAGCGCAGCTGGTAGTCGCCCAGACCGCTGAACAGGTGCTTGTTGCGCACCCGGACGGTCCCGGCGGACAGGTCGTCCGCCGTCACCCCCACCGGCTGGTAGCACTTCTTGATCTCGATCAGCCCGGGGTGGACCGCGCGGTCGGCGTTCACCAGACCGTTGCAGCAGAAGTTGCCGTCGGTCGGATAGCCGGGGTGCCAGTCGCCGCCGAACGAGAGGTAGCTGCGGCGGGAGTCACCGGGCACCGGCAGCCGGATGGCCTGGTCGACCCAGTCCCAGACGAACGCGCCGTGCAGGTTCGGATAGCGCTCGAAGACGTCCCAGTACTCCTGGAGGTTGCCGCCGCTGTTGCCCATCGAGTGGTTGTACTCGCACAGCATGAACGGCGTGGCGTTCTGGGACTTCCCGTACGCCTCCACCCCGGCCGGGCTGGTGTACATCTCGCTGTGCAGGTCGGCGACGGCGTTCATGCCCTCGTAGTGCACGGGCCGGGAGGCGTCCCGGGCGTGCGCCCAGTCGGCCATGACCTGGAAGGTGTCGCCGTGTCCGGCCTCGTTGCCGAGCGACCAGACGACCACGCTGGGATGGTTCTTGTCCCGTTCGACCATCGAGCGCAGCCGGTCCACACAGGCGTCGGTCCACTCGGGCAGCGACGCCGGGACCTTGTTGTTGACCCCGTGCGTCTCCAGGTTGGTCTCGTCGATGACGTACAGCCCGTACTCGTCGCACAGTTCGAGCCAGCGCGGGTGGTTGGGGTAGTGGGAGGTGCGGACGGCGTTGATGTTGTGCTGCTTCATCAGGCGGATGTCCTGGAGCATCCGCGTCTCGTCGACGGCCTGGCCGCGCTCGGGGTCGCTCTCGTGGCGGTTGGTGCCGCGGAACATGACGGGCCTGCCGTTGAGGGTGAAGGTCCCCGGCCCGTACTCGACCTGGCGGAACCCGACGCGGGTGCTGTGGACGTCGACGGCCCGGCCGCTCGCGTCGGCGAGCGTCACCACCAGCGTGTAGAGGTTCGGCTGCTCGGCGGACCACAGCGCGGGTCCCCGTACCGCGCCCTTCAAGGACACCGCCGTGTCACCGGCCGCGTCCGCGAGGCCCAGCACCCGCCGTCCGCGTCCGTCGAACAGTTCCGCGGTCACCCGGTGCCCGGCGGCCCCGCCGGCGCCGTTCCGGTCGCGCACGGTGACATCCACGGTGAGGACGGCGTCGCGGTACGCGGAGTCCAGCGCGGTGTGCACGAACAGGTCCTGCACGTGCACCGGCGGGATCGAGTACAGGTACACGTCCCGGAAGATCCCGGACAGGTCGATCATGTCCTGGTCCTCCAGCCAGCTGCCGTCGGACCAGCGGTGGACCTCCACGGCCAGCGTGTTGGTGCCGGGCCGCAGATACGGGGTGACGTCGAACTCGGCGGGGGTGTAGCTGTCCTCGCTGTAGCCGGCCCGCTCCCCGTTGACCCAGACGAAGAACGCCGACTTCACGCCCTGGAAGGACAGCAGCGTGCGCCGTCCGGACCAGCCGTCCGGCACGGTGAAGGTGCGGCGGTAGGAGCCGACCGGGTTGAAGTCGTGCGGCACCGCGGGCGGGTCCGGTGTCTCGTAACCGATCCACGGATACCTGATGTTGAGGTAGATCGGCTCGGGGTACCCCTCGATCTCCCAGTTCGAGGGGACGGGGATGCGGTCCCAGTCGCCGTCGTCGTAGCCGGGTTCGTGGAACCCGACGGGCCGTTGGCCGGGGTTGCGCGACCAGTGGAAGCGCCAGTCGCCGTTGAGGGAGCGGTGGTACGGCGACTCCTGGAACCGGCCGCGCAGCGCGTCGGCGGCGTTCGCGTACGGCACCAGCCGGGCCCGGGCCGCCTCGCGGTTGATCTGGAAGGCCCGCGGGTCGGTGTCCCACGGGTCTCCGTCGGCGTCCGTCCCGCCGTCGGTGGCGAACGCCCGTTTCTGCGCGGCGAAGGCGGCCCAGCCGGCCAGTGCGCCCGCGGCGAGGACGGTACGACGGCGTGGTCGATGGACAGGGGCTCTCTCTGCACTCATACGGCGACTCCGAACGTAGGGCATCAAGAAACGTCAGCATCGAACGGAACCGCTCACCACACAAGAGCATGCGCGGCCCACACACCTCGTATGGCGCAAAGGAATTGATGGAGCATCAGGTTCCCGGCGGTCTCGACCGGTGGGTGTGCGGGGGAGGGGTGCCGCACCTGTTGACCTTCTGCTACGCGTGAGTAAGTTGACCCACCGGTAAGTATGTTCGGCAGGGCGAGCCGCGACCGGGAGCCGTCATGGGCGTACGCAAGGACCTGAACCGGGCCAGGAAACGCACCGACCTGGCGGCCCGCGGCCAGGTGGAGATCGTCAGGGACGACCACGGCGTCGTCCGCGAGGCCCGCAGCGCCGCCCTCGTACCGCCCCCGACCACCGGTTCCCTCGCCGACCTGCCCTTCACCAACGCCGCCGAGGCCCCCGACGACGTGGTGCTGCGCCGCCGGGACGACGGCGGCTGGCGCCCGGTCACGGCGGCCGGATTCGCCCGGGAGGTCACGGCCGCCGCCAAGGGACTGATCGCGGCCGGCCTCGAACCGGGCGGCCGGGTCGCGGTGATGTCCCGCACCCGCTACGAGTGGACCGTCCTGGACTTCGCCGTCTGGGCGGCCGGCGGCCTGACCGTCCCGGTCTATCCCACCTCCTCCGCCGACCAGGTGGAGTGGATCGTCCGCGACTCCGGCGCCCGGTACGTCGTCACCGAGACCGCGGAGAACACCGCCACCGTCCGCACCGGCACCGCGGACCACCCCGAACCGGTGCGCACCTGGACCCTCGACGAGGGCGCCCTCGACCGGCTCACCGACCTCGGCCGGGACGTCCCCGACGAGGACGTCGCGAAGCGCCGCGCCACCCTGGCCCCCGGCACGGTCGCGACGATCTGCTACACCTCCGGCACCACCGGCCGGCCGAAGGGCTGCGTCCTCACCCACGCCAACCTGCACGCCGAAGCGGCCAACACCGTCCACCTGCTGCACCCTGTCTTCACGGAGGTCACCGGCCGGCGGGCGGCCACCCTCCTCTTCCTGCCGCTCGCCCACATTCTGGGCCGCGCGTTGCAGATCGCCTGCCTGATGGCCCGCATCGAGACCGGCCACTTCCCCAGCGTCAGACCGGCCGAACTCCGCCCCGCCCTCAAGGAGTTCCGGCTGGCCTTCCTCGTCGGGGTGCCGTACCTCTTCGAGAAGATCCACGACACCGGCCGGGCCACCGCCGAGCGGATCGGCCGCGGCGCCTCCTTCGACCGCGCCGACCGCGTCGCCGTCCGCTTCGCCGCCGCCTCCCTGAACCGTTTCCTCGGCACCGGCAAGGGCCCCGGCCCCGGCCTGTACGCCGCCCGGGCCCTGTACGACCTGCTGGTCTACCGCCGGGTGCGGGCGGAACTCGGCGGGCGCGTGCGCTACGCCATCAGCGGCGGCTCCCCGCTCGACCGCAACCTCAACCTGTTCTTCTACGCGGCCGGGATCGTCGTCTACGAGGGCTACGGCCTCACCGAGACCACGGCCGCCGCCACCGTCGTACCGCCGCTCGGCCCCCGCCCCGGCACCGTCGGCCGGCCGGTCCCCGGCGCGGCCGTCCGCATCGCCGACGACGGCGAGGTGCTGATCAAGGGCGGCCTGGTCTTCACGTCGTACTGGAACGACCCGGCGGCCACGGCCGCGGTCCGCACCGGCGACTGGTTCGCCACCGGAGACCTCGGCTCCCTCGACGACGACGGCTACCTCACCATCACCGGCCGCAAGAAGGACATCCTCGTCACCTCCGGCGGCAAGAACGTCTCCCCGGCCGTCCTGGAGGACCGCCTGCGCAGCCGTCCGCCGGTCGGCCAGTGCCTCGTCGTCGGCGACAACCGGCCCTTCGTCGCCGCCCTGGTCACCCTCGACGCGGAGGCGGTCGCCCACTGGCTGTCGGTGCGCGGGCTGCCCGCCGACACCCCGGTCGCGGACCTGGTGCGCGACGATCGGCTGCGGGCCGAGGTGCAGCGGGCCGTCGACTACGCCAACGAGGCCGTCTCGCGCGCCGAGTCGATCCGTGCCTTCGCCCTGGTCGAGGGCGAGTTCACCGAGGACAACGGCCTGCTGACGCCGTCCCTGAAGGTCAAGCGGCGGGCGGCGGTGGAGGTCTACGCGGCCGAGATCGAGGCGCTGTACCGGGGCTGACGCGCACAAGGCGGGCCACCGGGGAAACCGGTGACCCGCCGCGGCGGAGCGAACGCTCAGTTGTTGCCCGCGCCGTTGCCCGACAGGGCCGAGATGTCGTCCAGGGCGTGCGACAGCGGTTCGTCGCCCTTGGCCTGGGTGGAGTTCTCGCTGCACTGCTGGTTCTGCGGCGAGGACAGGACGTCGATGTCCTGCACGGCGACCGGGACGAGGAGGCCGACGGCGGAGCCGACGTTCGCCTTGGCCGGCAGGCCGACGCACGGCTTGTTCAGCGAGCCCTCCACCAGCGAGAGCTGCGGGCTCATGGCACCGAAGGTGGCCGAGTTGCCGAACTGCGACTGGGCGCCGTTGCCACTGGCGGACGTGGAGCCGGTGTCGTTGCCGATGGCCAGGGCCTGGGGGACGGCCGTGGCGGCGATGCCGGCGACGGAGGCGGCCACAGCCGCGGTTGCCCACAGCTTCTTCATGTTCGTTCCCTTCGAAAGGCGGACTCCGGGGAGGGAGTTGCATGATCGAGAACGGCCCCGCACCCGCCTGGGTTGCGGGCCGTGCCTCGAATGGACCAGCGCAGTCGGATCAAGGGACAAGCGCCCCCTTGCGCCCCCGGCCGCCCGGCCGTTCGGCTCACGACAGCCCGCCCCCGCCGCGCCGCTCGCGTCCTGCCGCCCGCGTCGCACCGCCCGTGCCGCGCCGTGTTGCCTGCGTCCTGCCGTCTGCGCCGTGCCCCGCCGTGTCGCCTGTGTCCTGCGGCTCGTGCCGTGCCGCTGCTGCTCGCCGATGGCCGGGTCCGCAGAACGGCCCGGGACAGGACGACGGGCCGCCGGAAGTCCGGCGGCCCGTCGGTGGAGAGCCCGGAAGAGGCCCGGGAGGTGGTCCGGTCAGTTGTTGCCGGTGCCGTTGCCGGACAGGGCCGAGATGTCGTCCAGGAGGTGCGACAGCGGTTCGTCGCCCTTGGCCTGGGTGGAGTTCTCGCTGCACTGCTGGCTCTGCGGCGACGACAGGACGGGGATGTCCTGCACGGCGACTGGGACGAGACCGGCCACGGAGCCGACGTTCGCCTTGGCCGGCAGGCCGATGCAGGGCTTGTTGAGCGAGCCCTGGACGAGTGCCAGCTGGGGGCTCATGTTGCCGTAGGTGGCCGAGTTGCCGAACGCCTGCTGGGCGCCGTTGCCGCTCGCCGAGGTGGTACCGCTGTCGTTGCCGATGGCCAGAGCCTGCGGGGCGGCGGTGGCCGTGATGCCGACGACGGAGGCGGCGACCGCGGCGGAGGCCAGAACCTTCTTGATCACTTGCGATTCCCTTCTGGAGAAACCCCGTCCACCGGAGTGTCCTGGTTCAACTGGCGCGGGCCCGATTGGTTCCTGGCGTTCACCCCGATGGTCGACATGCCGACGCACCAGGATTACCCCGCCGGGCCTGGAGAATCCGTCGCTGTGGCGGCGCCGGGCGATCCGATCAGGTGACCTGCCGCAACCATTTGGTCCGAGGCGGGTTGACCGGGAGCAGGAAACGTGCGTCTTGGTCACATGGGGCCAGGGAAGGAAAGTGAAATGCTGAAGAAGGCAATGGCCGTGGCAGCGGTCGCCGCGTCCGTCATCGGTGCGTCGGCGGCGGTCGCCCCGCAGGCGCTTGCCATCGGCAACGACGCCGGGACCACCTCGGCGAGCGGCAACGGCGCCACGGAGACGTTCGGCAACCAGGCGACCTACGGCAACCTGAGCCCGCAGGCCACGCTGGCGCAGAACTCGCTGAACAAGCTGTGTGTGGGTCTGCCGCTCAAGGCGAACGCCGGCTCCGTCGCCGGCGCGGTCCCGGTCGCCGTGCAGGACATCCCGGTCCTGTCGTCGCCGCAGCACGAGCAGTGCGCGGCGAACTCGACCCAGGCCAAGGGCGACGAACCGCTGTCGCACGTCCTGGACGACATCTCGGCCGTGTCCGGCAACGGCGTCGGCAACAACTGAGCCGACGGAATTCCGCCCGGGCCGCGCGGTGTTCGACGCACCGCAGCCCGGGCGGTTCCTTTTGATGAATCCCCCGTCAAATCGACTTCCGCTGCTCAGACGAATCGTTTCCCCTCTTGTGTGAATGCCGTGAAGGCATTCGAGTGAATTTCCGAGCCCCCCGCGTTCCGTAGTTTCTTCGTTTGTCTATCCCTCGTTCTACAGCCTGCCGGTCATGGTGCGAGCCGTTCCTGCTGTGCTCGCGCGGTTTCGGCCGTCAAAGAGGCATGACCGCAGAGAAGGGAAAGTTCATGAAGAAAAGCGCTGCCGTCGTCGCGGGCGCCATCCTGGCTCTGGGCGTTGCCGCCCCTGCCTTCGCGGACGCCGATGCCGAGGGCGCCGCCGTCGGTTCCCCGGGTGTCGTGGCCGGCAACGTCATCGAGGTCCCCGCGCAGGTTCCGGTCAACGTCTGCGGCACCTCGGTCGACCTCGTCGCCCTGCTGAACCCGGCGTTCGGCGACACCTGCGCCACCGACTGACGTCACCGACACCACGCACCAGCCTCCGGGCTGTGCCGCGGCCGGCCCCGGACCGTTGATCCTTGGGTTCTTCGTTCCGGGGCCGGCCTTCCCACTTCTTCAAGCAGGAAGACCACGAGATTGCGACAGACCCTGAGCAGGGGAATGGTCGTGGCCGCGGCCGCGACGAGCATCCTGTCCCTGTACGGCAGCCCCGCGCTCGCCGACGCGGGTGCGGGCGGCGTCGCCAAGGGCTCGCCCGGTGCGGCCTCCGGCAACAACGTCCAGGTGCCGGTGCACGTGCCGGTGAACGCCTGCGGCAACACCGTCGACCTGATCGCCGCGCTCGACTCGGCGTTCGGCAACTCCTGTGCCAACGGCCCGGGTTCGCACGAGGGCGCCGCGAGTGACACGAGCGCCACGCGCGACAAGGGCGAGGCCGGCGAGACGAGCGGGACACGCGAGACGAGTGAGCCGCCCGACCAGAGTGAGAAACGAACCGAGGGCACCACGAAGGACAAGGCCGACGAGGAGTACGGCGGCTCGTCCTACGGTTCGGGCGAGAAGCCCGGCTACGGTTCGACGGACGAGTCCGGCTATGGCTCGTCCGAGAAGCCTGGTGACGGTTCGACCGACAAGCCCGACTATGGCTCGTCCGAGAAGCCCGGCTACGGTTCGTCCGACGAGTCTGGTGACAGTGAGTCCGACAAGTCTGGTGACGGTTCGACGGACGAGTCCGGCTATGGCTCGTCCGAGAAGCCCGGCTACGGCTCGTCCGACGAGTCTGATGACGGTGAGTCCGACAAGTCTGGTTACGGTTCGGATTACGGGACCGACCATGACTCGGCTTACGGTTCGAGTGAGAAGCCTGGC